>NZ_FMXB01000002.1:0-81016 GCF_900103415.1 Methanobrevibacter millerae | reverse complement strand
TAAACTCAAATTTATCCCTCCATTTAATAAAAAATTCCAAACTCAAATTTAGAATTTAAATCCAATCTCCTTTAAACTTTGGCGAATCTTTTGTTCAAGCTCATTAGATTCTTTAAATAGTTCATCAAGCTCTTTAGTTAAATTAACCATTTTCACTTCAAATGGTATTCCATCATCTTCTTCTGGTTTAAATCCAACATAACGGCCAGGAGTTAAAATAAAATCATGTTTTTTAATTTCTTCCATGTCACTAACTTTACAGAATCCTTTTTCATCCTCTAAAGTGCCTTCTCCAAATTTAGTGAATGTATCAGCAATTAATTCAATGTCTTCATCAGTTAACTCACGTAATTTACGGGATACCATTGTTCCCATTTCACGTGCATCAATAAACAGTGTTTTTCCTTTTTGTTTTTTATCTCTGTTTAAGAACCATAAGCAAACTGGAATTCCTGTTGTATAGAATAATTGGGTTGGTAGAGCTACTATGCATTCAACCAAGTCATCTTCAACAATAGCTTGCCTTATTTTTCCTTCTCCTGAGGTTGTTGATGATAATGATCCGTTAGCCAGTACTAAACCAATTTTACCTTTTGGTGATAGATGATGTATCATATGTTGCATCCAAGCAAAGTTAGCGTTTCCTTTTGGCGGAATTCCATATTTCCACCTCACATCATCTTGCAATTGTTCTTGTCCCCATTTTTTAAGGTTGAATGGTGGATTCGCCATTACATAATCTGCTTTTAATGTTGGATGCAGATCGTTTAAGAAGGTGTCTTCTTGATGTTCTCCAAGGTCTGCTTCTATTCCTCTTATCGCTAAATTCATTTTAGCCATTTTCCATGTTGTTGGATTTGATTCTTGACCATACACAGAGATTTTTTTAATATTTCCTGCATGATTTTCAATAAAATTCTTGGATTGAACAAACATGCCCCCTGAACCACAACATGGGTCGTATACTCTTCCATCATATGGCTTTAATACTGAAACTAAGGTTTTTACAACACAGGCAGGTGTATAAAACTCGCCTGCTTTCTTGCCTTCAGTTTCTGCGAACATACTGAGACAATATTCGTATGTACGGCCTAAAATGTCTTTTTTATCTCCTTTTTCAGACATTTGTACATTTGTGAATATGTCAATTACAGCGCCAAGTTTCTTTTTATCCAATTCAGGTCTTGAGAAGTTTTTAGGTAGAATTCCTTTAAGTGATTTATTTTTATCTTCAATTGCTTTCATTGCATTATCAATAGTTAAACCATTTTCTTCAGTATTTGCTTTTTTAGCTATTTCTGACCAACGAGCTTCTGGTGGAACAAAGAATATATTTTCTGATGTGTATTCATCTATATCTTCTTCAAAGCCTTCTCCCTCATCTACAAGTTCCTGATATTTTTCTTCAAATTTATCGGATAAATATTTGAGAAAAATTAAACCTAACACTACATGTTTGTATTCAGCTGCATCCATTGAACCTCTAAGTTCATCTGCTGCATCCCAAATTTGTTTTTCAAAACCAATTTCTGAAATATTGTCTTTTGTCATTTAATCACCTAAGCTACTTCATCTACCCACAATTCACATTGTGCAATAACTTTATCTAAAGCGAAATCCATATCTTCTGGAGGATAATCGTATTTTTTAAGTAATCTTTTAACGATTTTCCTCATATTGGCACGGGAACTTTCTTTTTTCTGCCAATCGATTGTTCTGTTTTTTCTTAATGATTCGGTTAATTCTTGTGTTATTTTAATCAAAGTTTCATTGTCATAGAAGTCATGAATATTTTCTGGAAGTGCAATTGCATTATAGAATGCTAATTCTTCTTCCGTTAGACCTAGCTCTTCTCCTTCTAAATGTGCATCACGCAAACGTTTTGCAATTTTAATTAATTCTTCAATTACCTCATCATTAGTAATATGGCCATTAATGTAACTGTTCATTGTTTGTTTAATTAAATCGGAGAATTCTTCTGATTTAACGATATTTGTACGTTTATATCCGTTTATTTGGTCATTAAGTAATTTTTCTAAAAGAGAAATAGTTAAATTTTTAGATTCCATTGCACGTACTCTATCTAAAAATTCTGGGTCAAATAATGACACTTCATCACTTACATTAATGACATTAATAACACCGGTACTTTTAATGGACTGATTAAGCAGTTCTGTAATTTGTTTGTTTATTTCTGGAACTGTTAATGTATCTTTTGAAGATACCTTGACTAAAACTGTTCTCACGGCTTCAAAGAATGCCGCTTCAAATCTTTCTTCTTCGTTAGCCCTGCTTCTACATAATGATAGTGCTTTTTTAAGGAGTAATGATTCTTTTAAGTAATCTTTTTTTCTATCTTTTTGTGTTATGTCTTCCATGAAGTTTACTCCATCGCTTATGACTTTAGATCGCTCTAAATTACTTTCACCAAAGAATTTTGAGTAATCAAATCCATGGAATAAATCACGACATACTTCTAATTTTTCTCGGAATTTTGGGTAAGCTTTTTTATCAACATCCATGTCTCCATAGTTTTTATTATCTCTTTCTGTGTATTCGCTCATTGCTTTTTTAAGTTCTGATGCAATTCCAATATAATCAACAATGAGTCCTCCTTCTTTTCCTTTAAATACACGATTTACTCTTGCAATTGCCTGCATTAAATTATGTCCTTTCATTGGTTTGTAAACGTACATTGTTGCAAGGGAAGGAACATCAAATCCGGTAAGCCACATATCGACAACAATAGCTATTTTCATTGGGTCTTCATCATCCTTGAATTTGTTTTCAAGTTCTTTTTTGTAGGATTTATCTCCAATAATTTCATGCCATTCTTCCGGATCTTTATTGGAACCACTCATAACTACTTTTACTTTTTCATCCCAATCCGGACGTAGTTCTAATATTTTTTTATACATTTTTATGGCTATTGGGCGTGAATATGCTACAATCATTGCTTTTCCTGTTAATTCGTAAGCACGATTGTCTTCGTAGTGCTGGACAATATCTCTACATATGTCATCAATTATTTCTGGAGCTCCAAGCAATGATTCCATTTTACTTAATTCCCGTTTACTGCGTTCAATATTGTATTCTTCAGCTTGCTCTCGCAATTCCCAGTATTTTTCATCAATTTTTTGTAAAATTGCTTCATCTAATTGAATTTCAGCAATACGGCTTTCATAGCTTATTGGTACTGTTGCTCCATCTTCAACAGATTGTGTCATATCATAAATATCGATATAATTACCAAAAACTTCCCTAGTGCTTTTATCAGACCTTGAAATCGGTGTTCCTGTAAATCCGATGTATGTTGCATTTGGAAGTGCGTTACGGATACGGCGAGCAGCACCTATTTTAATTTCACCAGTTTTAGGGTCTACTTTTTCTTCCAGACCATATTGGCTTCTGTGTGCTTCATCAGAAATTACTATAACATCATCTCTATCGGTTAATGATTCATCATAATCATCAAACTTATGCATTGTTGAAAAGAAAATACCATTGGCTTTTCTATCATTCAATAAGTCTTTTAGGTTTTTCATGCTTGTGGCTTGTTTTGGGGTTTGTCTTAAAAAATCACTACATTTACTGAATTGTGAGAATAATTGGTCATCTAAATCATTACGGTCTGTTATAACAACGAAAGTTGGGCTTTCAAGTTCCTGTTGGAGTTTATTTACATAAAATACCATGGATAAGCTTTTTCCACTTCCCTGAGTATGCCAGAACACTCCTGCTTTATGGTCACTTTCAATTGCTTGGATGGTTGATTTAACGGCCTTATTAACTGCAAAGTATTGGTGATATGCGCCGAGAATCTTAATTTTTTTAGCGGAGTCATTAGAATAAACAATAAAGTTCTTTAATATATCTAAAAACCTATTTTTTTCAAAAATTCCTTCGAAAAATGTGGTAAAATCAGCCCATTGTGTTGATTCATAACTTCCATCGGTAGTTTTCCATTCCATGAATCTGTCTTCCGTTGAAGTTATTGTTCCTGCTTTTGAAATTGACAAATCACTCATAACGCAAAATGCATTATAATTAAATAAAACAGGTATCACTTGCATGTATTTTTTCAATTGTGTGTATGCATAGGAAGTATCGGCATCTTCTCTTGAAGGAGACTTTAATTCACATACAACTAAAGGCATACCATTGACAAAAACAACAACATCAGGAATTTTAGTTTCCTTATCTACAACAGTCCATTGATTAATAACACTGAATAAATTTGAGTCTAAATTATCAAAATCAACAAGTTTAACAAGAGTAGATTCTTCTTTTCCATCTTGCCAGTAATTCACAGAAACTCCATTTTGAAGATAAGACATGAATTTATTGTTAATATCTTCAAGTGAAGCAATACCAAAGTCCTGAATTACTTCAATAGCTTTATCAACTGCATTTTTATCTAAATTTCGGTTAATATTGTATAAATTTTCTAAATCCTGCATAAATAAAGGATTTTTATAGTCACGTTCAACGTCCGGACCATAATAATGGTTGTATCCCAAGGTTTCAAACAACTCAATTATTGATTCTTCATATGAATTTTCATTATAGAATGAAATTTTAACCACCCCGTACAATATTACTCACCTAGAGCAATATTGCTTTAACAATAGATTTATCACAACTTGTTATTAAGGTTAATTAAAAATACCTTAATTATTCCATTAAAAATAAGATTTGGAAGTATTAAAAAGTATAATTTCAATTGTAATTGAAATATGATTAGAAATATTCATTTTTCTAAAAAATTTTAAAAAATTTTATTATATTACAAAAACAAATATAATTATTACCAAAAAAAGGTGATAAAAAATGGCAAAAAATGCAATTATTACAGGCGGTTCCAGAGGAATCGGAAAAGCAATGGCTCTTAAACTTGGTGAACTCGGCTACAACGTAGCAATCAACTACAGAAGTGACTCATCCAAACAGTTGACCGAAGACCTCATTGAAGAAATCAAGTCCGAATACGGTGTGGAAGCTATTGCCGTACAGGCAGACGTAAGTAAATTCGAAGACTGCAAAAAGCTGGTTGAAGCAACCGTTGAAGCGTTCGGCGAAGAAATCGATGCTTTAATTAACAACGCAGGTATTACCAACAACTGCAACTTCATTGACCTTGAGCCTGAACAGTATGAGGCCGTTATCAACACCAATCTCGTAAGTATGATGCACATGTGCCACTTGTGCCTTCCATACATGGTTGACCGTGAAACGGCTATTGTATGTACGGCTTCCGTAGGCGGACTTACCGGTGTTATCAATCAGGCAGACTACTGCGCTGCTAAAACCGGCGTAATAGGTCTCTGCCGTGCTCTTGCTTTGGAATTCGCTCCAAGAAAAGTTCGTGTTAATTCAATAGCTCCGGGTATGATTATGACCGACATGCTTAGAGGCGTAAACCAGGATGAATTGAACGCTCTTGCAGCTACAATCCCTCTCGGCCACATCGGTGAAGTTGAAGAGATTGCAAGCGCTTTAGAGTACATCTTAACGGCCGATTATCTCACAGGACAAGTTATTTCTCCTAACGGAGGATTCGTTTTACAATAAGGTTTTTAAAACCTTATTCATTTATTTTTTTTTCAAATGCCGATAACTTTTTTATACAATCGCCAATAAAACAATTAATATGTTTAAAAGAGTACTCGTAATCTTATTATTTTTTTGTATAATACTATCTCCGGTTTATGCTGAAGATACAAATTTAACAGAACTACAGATATCACCGGAAGATATAATCACTGTTCAATCGCCCGACGATTCATCCACTTTCGTTGAGCTTGCAAACATGTCAAACTGCGAATGCTGTTCTTTTGTGATTCAGGAAAGGGATGAAACTGCTTTCGGATTTAGGCAGGACGGTCCGATGAACGGACACGGTCTGTTGCTTACTGCTACCCAATGGTACGGCGTTAACGTCATGAAACAGGAAATCGACACTCCATACGAGTACTTTTGCCATGCAATCATCACGGAAGACGGCTGGGTTTTCAGTGAAGGGGGAAGCCAATACAATGACTCTTCAAGGGCCATGGAGCAGATTGCCGCCACAATGCGTGCAAACAATGACATTTCAGCAGACTATCTCAATCAGGCAAAAAACATTCTTGCCCGTTATGGCTACGGCCATTTTCTAATCAAGGCTCCTGACGGACGATACGGTGTTGCATTTGCAAACACCTATTTCAAAGGGCTTTTGCAGGTCGGACAGTTCCTTGTGGTTCCCAATTATTATTCATATTACTTTTCAGGAAACTACAATAAATATTCATCAAATCCAATCGATGCAATAATCATCATGTGTTCCTATGAAAGCAGCGGCTATCACAGAAAGAATCTCATGACCTATGACTATAAGGTTCATGAATCCGAAATTGGGGTTTCCTATGGCATAGACATTTTCGCAACCAACGACAACGGACGCAATGTGGGAAGAAGCACTGGGAATATGGTAACTCACTTCTATTACAATGGACAGTACCATTCTCCTAATGAAATCCCTCAAAATCCCGGAAAGGTCTTTGTGGCAACCCATATCTTTAAAACTACCGAATTCAAAAATGTAATCCAGCTCATTTCAAGGCCGTATAATCTTGTAGTCGGAGTGCAGGAATCTATATACTACAGAATCAACTTTATCCATGCAGCAAGGACAATACTCTTTGATCTGGGCGATAACGTCGAGTTCATAAGTGCAGTAACTTCACACGGAAGCTACAAATTTAATCCACAGAATCATGTATTGTACTGGTATACGCCTGCTTCGGGAGATTCCAGGGATATAATAATCAACTTCTGTCCTTTAAGCGATGGAAATCATAAACTCCATGCAGAAATTGAGGCAATGGAGGAATCATATGATTTGGGCTATTACGTATCCCCGTACGGCGCTTACATTTCAACGTCCGACGTCACGAAATATGTTGGCGGATCCGAGGGTCTGGTCGTTCGCCTTGCGGATAAGAACAATTTCATTCCTGACGGTGAAAAGGTAGCTATATCCCTTAACGGAAAGACATATTATCGTGAAATAAACCATGACGGATACGTATCTCTGGCCATTAATTTGGCAAGCGGCGAATACAATGCAGTTGTCTCTTATGACGGGAAACTGGGTAAAAACAGGACTTCGGCTAAAATCACGGTAAAGCCAACTGCATTCGGCAAGGACATTGAAAAGTACTATAAAAACGGCACCCAGTATTACGCATCCTTTTTGGACACCAGCGGAAATCCGTTAAAAAACACTGCTGTCAAGTTCAACATCAACGGGGTTTTCTACACAAGAAATACCGATGCCAGCGGTGTTGCCAAGCTTAACATCAATCTGGCTCCGGGAAAATATGTCATAACTGCCATCAACACCAATAACGACAAGGTGAGCAATACTATTCTCGTCAGGCCGGTGCTCGTTGAAAACCGTGACGTTGTAAAGTACTACAGAAACGATACCCAATACACCTTAAAGGTTATAGACGGTGAGGGCAATCCCTTAAGCGGCGCGAAAGTAACCTTCAACATCAACGGGGTTTTCTACACACGAACGTCTGATGAAAATGCAACGGTTAAATTGAATATCAACCTTGCTCCTGGAAGCTATATAATAACCGCCACTTACGACGGGGCGTCCGTTTCCAATAACATTAGGGTATTGACAAGGCTGTATACTCATGATCTGTTCATGAACTGCAGGGACGGCACCAGATTCAGGGCTGTCGTTTTGAATGAAGGGGGTGGACTGATGCCTAATCAGAACGTAACATTCAACATCAACGGCGTTTTTTACAATCGCACTTCCGATTCAAATGGTGTAGTCAGCTTAAAGATTAATTTAGACCCTGGCAAATATCTTATCACTTCATCATGGAACGATTATGCAGTATCCAATACAATTACCGTAAAATCAAACTAATTTTTTTTAATCTTTAACTTTATTAATATTAAAAAACATAACTATATTTATTATTTACAATTAGGAGTAAAATTTTATGTCAATTGAAAAAGATGCAGAAAAGATTATTGATGAATTTTCAAAAACTTTGGATAATATTCCTGATTCAGAAGAAACCTGGTATATTACCGATAACTTAAATTTAACCCGTGAAGACGTACCTCACGAAAAAAACCCTGAAAAGATTTTAAGAAATGCTCACATTGACAAGGACGGCAATCTTAAAGTTAAAAAAGCGGATTGGGTATAATTAAGGTGATTAAATATGAGAATGAACTTAGTTCTTGAGCTTTTGGATGTCCCTGGACAGCTTGTTTCCGTTTTGGAACCTATAAGCGGCCTCGGTGCAAATCTTGTAACGGTCATCCATAAAAGGGATTCCAAAAATGAAAAAGGAAAGATTCCGGTTCAACTTACTTTGGAAGGCGAACAGGAAAATCTTAGCCGTGTAATCAAAAGATTCAATGATTTGAACATTACAATCATCGAAAAAGATGGCATGATCAACAAGGAATTAATAAGCACCATTCTAATCGGCCATATCGTTGACAATGATGTAAGGGACACTACCGACAGAATCAATAAGCTGGACGGCGTTTATGTGGTCGGATTTGACATCAAGCTTGACGGCGAAGATAAGTCAACTGCACTGATTAATCTGGAAATCGATTACGGCAAAAAACAGTTCGCTTTTGATGAAATAGCAAAAATAGCTAAAGAAAAAGATTTACTTATGATTAACGAGGTTTAGTGATATTATGAAGGAATGTAGAATTATTATAATGGGATTTGGTGCTGTCGGCCAAGGTATAGCACGCGCAATTTCATTAAAGAAGGCTATGATTAAGCAAGATTATGGTGTGGAACTTAAGGTTGTAGCTGCTGCCGATTCATCCTCCTCAGCAATCTGTCAGGAAGGTCTGGATGAAATGATGCTTGTTCACATTAAAAACAGCGAAGGCAGGCTGTCCGCTTACAGGGATTGCGGAACCAACATGAGCGGCCTTGACGTTTTGGATGCCGTTGAATACGATTTGCTGATGGAAGCTACTCCTACCAATATCGAAACAGCTGAACCCGCATTGTCATTAACGCTTAAGGCATTTGAACAGGGCAAGGATGTTGTCACCTCCAATAAGGGACATTTGGCATTGAAATTCTCTGAAGTAACTCAGGCTGCCGAAGACAACGGTGTCGAATTCAAGTACGAAGCCAGTGTCGGCGGAGCAATGCCTATCATCAACTTTACCCGCGATACCCTTTCATCATGCGGCATAGAATCAATCGTCGGTATCTTGAACGGTACCACCAATTACATCCTCTCAAGAATGACTTCAGAAGGATCATCCTATGACATTACTTTAAAGGAGTCTCAGGAATTGGGTATTGCGGAGACAAACCCTACACAGGATGTTGAAGGTATAGATGCAGCATGCAAGACGGTAATTTTAGCCAATTCACTTTTGGGCATTGACGCAACCTATGATGACGTTGAAGTGGAGGGAATTTCCAATATCACTTCACAGGCAATCGAACTTGCCAAAAAGGACGGTTATCTAATCAAGCTGATAGCTGAAGTTTCACCTAAGAATCTGAAAGTGGCTCCTAGGCTGGTTAAGATGGGAAGCTCATATGACGTAAGCGGAACATTGAACATGGCTACCATCAAAACGGATCTGGCCGGTGAAATAACCGTTATGGGACTCGGTGCAGGTTCTTTGGAAACCGCATCTGCGATGTTGACTGACGTAATTAGTATTTTAAAGACCAAATACTAATTATCTTTTATTCTTTTTTTGGGACTTTGATATTATGAAATATGTAATTTTTATTCCTGATGGCGCTAGTGACTTACCAATTGACGAATTAGACGGAAAAACACCATTACAAGTAGCGAAAACTCCAAACATCGATAAATTAGCTGAAAACGGATTTGGAGGTTTTACAAATAACGTTCCCGACGGCTACACTCCGGGCTCAGACGTTGCAAACATGAGCATTTTCGGATACAATCCTGCCGAGTACTACACCGGACGTGGACCCCTTGAAGCGGGAAGCGTCGGAATAAAGACAACGCCAAGGGACGTAATCTTCAGGTGCAATACCATAACGGAAAAGGATGACATGATGGATGACTTCAATGCAGGCCACATCACTTCCGAAGAGGCGGCCGTGCTGATGGATGCATTAAATGAATACTTCAATGAAAAATACGATGACTTCAGGGGAAAATTCTACGCAGGAATAAGCTACAGGCACTTATTCGTATACTCATGCGAGAGTGATGAGGACGCTGAACTGCTTGCAAATTTAGATACCGTACCTCCCCATGACATTTCAGGCAAAAGCCTGACGGAATACACTTCCTGGAGCGAAGATCTTGAAATCAAAATGAGGGACATCATGTATGAAGCCCAGGAAGTCTTAAAAGACCATGAAGTCAACCTTAAAAGGATTGATGAAGGAAAGGCTCCTGCAAACATGGTATGGTTCTGGGGACAGGGTCTGACTCCGAAACTGTCTGACTTCAAGGAAACTTACGGATTATCTGCTGCCGTAATTACAGGCGTTGACCTGCTTAAGGGAATCGGAATATTCGCCAATATGGACATTATAGACGTTCCGGGAGCAACAGGATTTTTCGATACTGATTATAAGGCCAAAGGTGAATATGGAATAGAAGCACTCAAAACTCATGACGTACTCTTTATCCATATAGAAGCTCCCGACGAAGCAGGACACGCCCAACTGATAGATGAAAAGGTAAAGGCAATCGAAAGAATCGACGAGTTCATTGTAGGGCCTGTCATGGAAAGTCTTGAGGGTCAGGACTTCAAGGCAGCTATTTTACCTGACCATCCAACGCCGATTTCAATCGGAACCCACACACGTGACGACATACCGCTGGTTGTTTACGCTTCAGGCAGGACAGGTGACGGATGCACTTCATTCGATGAAGAGGGCGTAAAGACAGGCTCAATCGAAAAGCAGGAAGGCTATAAGTTAATGTCAAGATTAATAAATGAATTTTAAGGAGATATTTTTATGAAGGTAATACTTGTTAATGGAAGTCCTCACAAAAACGGATGTACCTATACGGCATTATGTGAGGTTGAAAAGACCCTAAACGAAAACGGTATAGAAACGGAAATTTTCTGGATTGGCGTCAAGCCCGTATTAAGCTGTACTGCATGCACCAAATGCAGCGAACTTGGAAAATGTGCCTTTGACAACGGCAAGGTCAATGAATTTGTTGAAAAGGCATATGATGCAGACGGATTCATATTCGGCTCACCTGTTCACTATGCTGCAGCCACCGGTGCAATAACTTCATTTTTAGGCAGGTCATTTTACTCAAACGGCCACGGAAAAGGCGCAGACGCATTCAGATTCAAGCCTGCGGCGGCCATAGTATCCGCCAGAAGGTCCGGTACCACCGCAACATTTGACCAGCTGAATAAATTCATGACAATTTCCCAGATGCCCGTAATATCATCAGTATACTGGAACGCCGTTCACGGAAACACTCCTGAAGAGGTAATGCAGGATGAGGAAGGTTTATTCACGATGAGACAAATAGGCAAAAACATGGCTTATTTTTTAAAATGCATTGAAGCAGGTCGTGAAAAAGGTTTAAAACCGGATATGAGTGAGTCAAAACCAAGAACCAATTTTATTAGATAAAAATGAACATATTCAAGACTCCTGAAGGCTACCTGTTCTCAAATAAGGCACTGCTCTATCTCTTCATTCCATTGCTGATAGAGATGTCCCTGGAGTTTTTTGTCGGCCTTGCGGATTCGATAATGGTTGCATCATTGGGCGAAGCCGCAATTTCAGGAGTTTCCCTTGTTGACTTTTTAATGCAGCTTTTAATTTTCTCTTTTTCCGCACTTGCAACGGGCGGTGCGGTAATCGCCGGACAGTACTTGGGAGATAAAAAACCGGATAATGCACGTGACGCTTCCAACCAGCTCGTATGGTTTTCAGCCATTTCATCAGCCGTTTTCATGGTCATTGTCATTCTTTTAAGGTCATTATTCATAGGAGTTCTTTTCGGCCACATTGAAGCTGACGTATGGACGAACGCTGACATTTACCTCACGATTGTGGCATTATCAATACCGTTCATTGCAATATACAATGCAGGCGCAGCATTATTCAGAACCACTAACAACGCATCTCTTCCGATGAAGGTAATGGCGTTCTGTGATATATTAAATGTGATTGGAAATGCATTCTGTATTTATTATCTTGGCTGGGGCGTTGAAGGCGTAGCCATTCCGACCGTGCTTTCAAGACTTTTATCGGCGCTTATAATACTTCATTTCGTTTTGGATGAGAACTATGAACTGCATATCAAAAGGACGCTGAGACATAAATTCGACTGGAAAGTATTGACAAACGTGCTGAATGTGGGAATTCCCTACGGAATCGAAAACGGACTCTTTCAGCTGGGCCGCATTCTGGTGCTGAGCATTGTTTCAACATTCGGAACCATGGCGATAGCCGCAAATTCCGTAGGATACTCCATAGGGATATTTTCAGTTCTTCCAGGTTTTGCAATTAACTTGGGGCTTACGGCAGTCATTTCAAGATGTGTCGGCGCAAACGATTACGAGCAGGCAAAATATTACAACAAAAAGATAATTTTAATAGTGTTCATATCCCATATAATAATTAATGTAGCCATTTTTGTATTGCTGCCGTTTATTCTGGAAGTTTATCAGCTGTCTAGCCAGACGGCCGCAATGACAACGGAGATGGTTATTTGGCACGGCATATTTGCAGTAATAATCTGGCCGATTGCATTTACGCTTCCTTCAACCTTCAGGGGAGCGGGAGATTCAAAATCGGTGATGTACATAAGCCTTGCAGTAATGTTTACATGCAGAATAGCCCTTTCATATGTAATAGCCGACTGGATGGGCGTTGGAGTGTTCGGAACATGGATAGCGATGTTTATCGACTGGTATGTGAGGGCAGCCATTTACGTTTACAGATATTTCTCCGGAAAATGGATGGAATACAGGGCAGTTTGAGGTGAAAAAATGTTTGAAGAAAATGCTGAGGCAATAAACCAAAATTTTGAAACTATAGTGAAAAATCAGGGTTCTATAATCAGAAATCAGAACCAGATAATGAAAAATCAGGTAATCATGGACAAAAAATTAAACGAATTGAACGAAAAACTGGAAAAGTTGCTTAATGAATAAGGCGATATCATGGGTGAAATCGTTTATAAGGACTTTCATGACTTTAAAAGTGATGATTTAAAAGATCTTTTTTTATCTGTAGGGTGGTCTTCAGGACACTTTCCCGAAAAGCTAGTCGTTGCAATGAAAAACTTCGAAACGGTAATTTCCGCATGGAACGGAGATGAACTGGTAGGGTTAATATCAGCGATGGATGACGGAATAATGACTGCATACATCCATTACCTGCTTGTAAAGCCGGAATACCAGTCAAAGGGAATAGGACATGAACTGGTTTTAAAGGTAAAAGACATTTATAAGGATTATCTTCGCATAGTTATCGTAGCATACAATGATGAAGTGGAGTTTTATGAAAACTGCGGATTTGAAAAGGCGGACGACGCAAGTCCTATGTTTATAACCGATTTGTGGACATGAGGTGTTAATAATGGTTCTTTTTAGGGGAGACATCAAATGCAAAAGCCTTCAGAGAAGAACGTCAATAAGCGTTATTCTCCCGGCGGACAACATTCATTTTTTAAATGATACTGAAGAAATCGTTGAAAAGCCTTATAAGACACTGTATCTGCTTCATGGTTTATATGGAAGCGATGACATCTTTTTGGCAAATACTTCGGTTCAGAAATTCGCTGAAGATAATGGAATAGCCATTGTAATTCCATGCGGCGAAAACAGCTTCTATCTTGATGATGTAAAATCACACAGGCTCTTCGGTGAATATGTAGGCCAGGAACTTCTTGACATTACGCGAGGCATTTTCCCTCTTTCAGATAAGCGTGAAGATACCTATATTGCAGGATTTTCAATGGGAGGATACGGTGCCATCAGAAACGGATTGAAGTACTGCGACAACTTCTCAAAAATAGGAATGATTTCAGCTGCATTAATAACCGACGATATAGTCAATTACGGCGATAATACAAACGTTTTATACTCAAAAGACTTTTATGAATCAGTTTTCGGTGATTTGGATAATGTAGCAGAATCCGACAAGGATCCGAAATGGCTGGCTGAAAACTGCGAAAACGTCCCTGAAATATTCATGTACTGCGGACTAGACGATTTTCTCTTTGAAAAAAATGCTGATTTTTACAGGTTCCTTAAATCAAGGGATATTGATGCCACCTTCGTTGGGGCTGAAGGCGAGCATACATGGGAATTCTGTGATGAATTCGTAAAGGAATTCATCAAGACCCTAAAACTTTAGACTGTCGATTGCACGGATAAGCTCCAGCATATGGGAATCCTTCTCGTTTTGTGATGCAAAACTGTATTCCTCAAAGTAAAATGCCGGAACCCCATTCTCATTTAACGGTACGGTCAGGTAAGGTCCGCTTGTTGTTGATTCAGGTGAATAATAGGAAATGTTTTCACATTTGCCTGCAACCTCACTTCCATACTTTTCGCCAGGGCATTCATTGACCGGACTGAACACGAATGTCTTGTATGGATATGCTCCGACGTTTGAGTGAACGTCAACTGCCAGCTTGTATCCGCCCTTTACGATTTGCGGATATACGTATTTGTATGCCAGATTCTGTCCGTTCTGCCTTCCCTGGCTGTTGTCTGATGCGCCGTCACCGTAATAACCTACATCTTCTGTCACGTTAATTATATAGATGTCATAACAGTAATTAAGATTGTCAAGGGTTGGAAGAAGTTTTACCAGTGTTTCGTGGGTTTCATGTTCCAGAGGGTGAAGCCCGACAACGTAAGCTATCTTTTCGCCGTTGGGATTTCCAACGTTTCTTATTACTTCAACGCTTCCCGGATCATCTGAACTGTTTGCAATAACCTCTCTGACTGCTGAAGCACTGTTTACAGATTCAATTGGATTATTGCCTGACATTAAACTCTGATTGAATACAAAAGCTATTCCTCCGGCTAAAATCACGATAATCAGTAATAATATGAGAATTTTCTTCATTTTTAATGCTCCTATAAAAAAAATAAAATGTAAGATAAGTTGAATTATCTTACCTAAAGTTTCAATCCGTCCACAGCATAAAGGAGCTGTCTCATGTGAGCGTCCATGCTTCCCTGCGGTTCATGGCTGTATTCCTCGTAGTAGAATGCAGGAACCCCATGTTGGTTTAAAGGAATGGTCAGGGACGGTCCGCTTGACGTTGTACTTATCTGGTAATAGTTTACGTTTGGACACCTGCTTGCAACGTTTCTTGCGATTTTTTCTCCAGCTCCGCCTGTAACCGGAGAGAATACGAATGCAGGAACTCCATATCCTGTATTTGAGTGAACGTCGATTGCAAGTGAATATCCTCCGTTAACGATTTGAGGATATACGTAGTTACGTGCTATGTATTGTCCGTTCTGTCTTCCAGGACTGTTGTCTGATGCGCCGTCACCGTAATAGCCGATATCTTCGGTTACTGTAATTACGTAGATGTCATAGCAGTAGTTCAGACCAGGAATTGTAGGCAATATCTTAAGCAGCGTTTCGTGGGTTCTGTGTTCCAGCGGGTGAACTCCAACCACATAAGCTATTTTCTTGGCGTTAGGGTTTCCAACGTTTCTGATGACTTGAAGAGTTCCCTTTTCAACCAGCAGCTTATTGGAAATGGTGCTGCCGTCATAGCTTGCGGTAATCGTGTAGTATCCTTTTGTAAGGAATGACAATTGAAAAGTAGCTACTCCCTGTGAATTCGTAGTTGCATAGAATGTCTGGCCGTTGATGTTTGCGGTAATTGTTTTTCCAGCGTCAGGCTGTCCAACGTCATTGACCAGCGTTACAGGATAAGCCTTGCCTTCAGTACAGGTATTGACGTCCCTTCCAGTCAGTTTAGGCAATACCTTAATATTTGATGATTTCTTGAGATGGTTGTCAAGCCTTTCGGCAGTTAATCTGTAGTCTCCAGGCTGCAGGTTGATTGCAAGAGTAGCTATTCCGTCAGCGTTGGTCTGGCGGTTGTAAAAGATTCCGTTGATGTTGAATGAAATCATTGTGTTTGCCAGTGGCTTTCCTTTGTCATCCAATACCTTTACATTGACTTGGGAGCCGTTCCTGAAGTATTTGACTAAATCGTTACAGAAAAGCGTATTTAAAACAGTAACGTCGGATGACATCATAAGGCTGTTATCGTCACGCTGGGCGGTCAGCACGTATTTTCCAGGATCCAGATTTATGTTGAACTTAACTGTTCCGTTCTTATCGCTTGTGCGTTTATATTTAACTCCATTAATGTTAATGGTCACGCCGGCATTGGCTTGAGGATTTCCCTCGCTGTCAAGCAGCGTTGCCTTGAACTGGGTTGCGTTTTTGTAGTATTTCACCACATCTTCACAGAAAAGCGTATTTAAAACAGTAACCTTATTTGATGCCTTGAGGCCGGTGTCTTCACGCTCCAGGGTCAGCACGTATTCGCCAGGATTCAGGTTAATGTTGAAGTTAACCGTTCCGTTCTTGTCGCTTGTGCGTTTATATTTGACCCCATTGATGTTGATTGCTACAGGGACATTTGCTTCAGGACTTCCCGTGCCGTTTAAAAGCGTAGCATGGTATTGTGAAGCGTTCTTGAAGTATTTGGTTAAATCTGAAGAGATAATGGTAGCCAATACCGTGATGTTGTTTGTAACTGTGGCATTGTCATAGCAGCTTTTGGCAGTAATCTGGTATTCGCCGGGATTCAGGTTAATGTTCATCCGGGCTATTCCGTCGCTTACGTTTCTTATGTAGCTATTTCCATTAATCGTAAATTCAACTTGCGTATTGTTCAGTTTTGTATGGTTTTCATCGAAAACCTGAACTTCATATTGAGAATCGTTCTTATAGTATTTCACTAAATCATTGCCGATAATCGTGCTGTTGTCATCTGTTTCCACTTCAATGCCTGAATCATTGTCGTTAGTTAGGGTATCATTCAATTCGTCTGCGCTAACAGCGCTTATTGAAAAAATCAGAATTAACAGCAGAGTCAGCAGATATATCTTTTTCAAAAGAGTACCCCCATTTTTTATATGTTAATATTTTAATTTTTCATGTTATAATTACTTTCTATTTAATTTTATATATCATAAAAGACTAAAAGAATAATATAATATTTTACTATGGAGAGGATTTTTCTGACAAAATATATTATTATTACTGGAGGAGTTGTAAGTTCTATTGGTAAAGGAATTACTTCAGCTTCAATGGGTAGGATTTTAAGATCCTACGGTTTGAAAGTCTCAGCCATTAAAATCGACCCGTATCTGAACTGGGATTCAGGAACTCTCAATCCTTATCAGCACGGTGAGGTTTTCGTAACTCATGACGGTATGGAAACCGATTTGGATTTAGGCCATTATGAGAGATTTTTAGACGTTGAACTGGAAGGTTTTGCCAATATAACTACTGGTAAAGTTTATGAATCTGTTATCAAAAAGGAAAGGGAAGGCGGATACCTGGGCGAATGCGTGCAGGTCATTCCTCACATCACTAACCGAATCAAGGAAATGATAAGGGAAACTTCCGAGAAAAAGGATTATGACGTTGTATTGATTGAACTTGGCGGTACCGTTGGGGACATTGAAAGCCAGCCGTTTTTAGAGGCCTTAAGGCAATTGCGTAACGAGGAAGGCTCTAAAAACGTGATGTTTGTTCACGTTACTTTCATTCCGTACCTTAACGCCGCAGGCGAGTTCAAGACAAAGCCTACCCAGCACTCAACCAAGGAACTGAGAAGTATGGGTATCAATCCGGACGTAATCGTCTGCAGGTCACAGGTCCACATCGACGACGCCCTTTTGGGCAAGGTGGCTCACTTCTGTGACGTGGACGTTGACGCTGTCGTTAATACTCCGGATGCAGGTTCAATCTATGAAGTTCCTCTTGTTTTGGAAGAAAAGAAAATCGGCCAGCTAATCGTCAACAGAATCGGCCTTGACATCGAAGCGGATTCTTCCAAACTGGACGATTGGGCTCGCATCGTCGATTCTCTGAAAATTGACAGTCCAAGCGTAACGATAGGTATTGTCGGAAAATACGTTGAGCTAGAAGATGCCTATATCAGCATACGTGAATCTCTCCAGCACGCAGCAGCCAGCATAGGCGTCAAGGCGAATATCGAATATTTAAGCTCAGACGTTGATGAACTGGACGCTGATGCAATGGCAAACTTCGACGGCATTCTCATTCCAGGAGGATTCGGAGAACGTGGATTTGAAGGAAAACTGGACGCAGTCGAATACGCAATTCAAAATAACGTTCCCCTTTTCGGAATCTGTCTGGGTATGCAGTCAATGGTTACCCAGTTTGCAAGGCGCAACGGATACGCCGACGCCAACAGTTCCGAGTTCGATGATAATCTCACACATCCCGTCATTGACATGATGGAAGAGCAGAAGAAAATCAAGAACATGGGCGGTACCATGCGTTTAGGTTCCTATGACTGTAAGATTGTTGAAGGAACTAAAACGTTTGAGGCCTATGGTGAAACCGACATCGAAGAGCGTCACAGACACAGATATGAGTTCAATAACGATTACAGAAAAGAATTGCAGGATAAAGGTTTAATCATTTCAGGTACAAGTCCAGATGATTTCCTCGTTGAAATCGTGGAATTCCCGAACCATCCTTGGGCTATAGGATGTCAGTTCCACCCTGAATTCAAGTCAAGACCTAACAGGCCACATCCTTTATTCAAGTCATTTTTAGAAGCCATTAACGAGTATTCTAAAAATTAACTTCTTTCTTTAATCTTTTTACTTTCTTTTTGATTTTTACTTTTTTCTTGAATATTACCTTCTTTTTGAATATTACCGAGTTAATTTCTATCTAATTAATATACTAGTTTTCAAGAAACTTTTATTCATGATTTTAGATGATATTTATTTAATTCAGATTGTAACTACAATAACCTTTTGCATTGCCTTTTGCGTTTTTGACATCAAAAAGAACTATGTTCCCGATGAGCTGAACTATATGCTTATCGCATTCGGCTTCACGTCAAACCTGATGCTGACATTAATTACAAGTAACATTAAATTCATTTTGTTCTCGTTTATTTCATGGTTTGTAACATATCTCATCACTTTAATGATGTGGACATTAAACGTATGGGGTGGTGGTGACGTAAAGCTCTTTGCATCAATCGCTTCAGTCATACCATCTGGCATAAACAGTTCATTCTTTAACATTTCTCCCCTGCTGTCATTCTACCCCTTTTCATTTACGGTAATGCTTAACAGCATTCTGGTGTCATTTCCATTTCTCATGTTCCTTCTGGTATATCTCATCAACAAGAAAAACGTATTCAATGAGAATACGGAGATTTTCAAGGGTTTTTTCAACTATAAGAGCCTTAAAATCCTGATTGATTCGACCTTCAACGAGCACATCAACATCCGTGACCTGGAGGAGGGGATGATGGTGAACAACTATTACTTTGACGATGAGCAGATCAAGGAGCTTATCGAAAGCAGTGAGGACACGAACCTGAAGGTTTTCAAAAGCGATGATGACAAGTCAAGGTATTATTTCAAGACGCTGACTGCAGGAGGCGTGACCAAAAGGGACATGTACCAGCTCAAGATCATGAACGCCCAGAAAATAATTTCAAACCAGATTTCAATAAGGCTTGGCTTTCCGTTTGTCCCGGCAATTCTGGCGGGGCTGATAGTGGCAATCTTTTACGGAGATCTGTCTATGCTGATTTTAAAAAATTTTGTTTTGGTGAGTTAAATGGACAGTAAAGGACAGATTTCACTGGAATACCTGATGATATTTGCGGTTTCGCTGATTCTTCTGATAGCCTTTACCCTTCCGTTATCGGAAATTGCAATTCAGGACACGCTTGATGTATCGAACAGTTTAAATGCAAAATCCGAACTTTCTAAGCTTTCAAATGCCATAAATCAGGTCTACAGCGAAGGCCATGGATCAAAGCAGATCCTTTATCTGGACATGGATAACTCATTAACCGTTAAAATAGCTAATTCGTACCTTTCGGCTTCCGTAAGGCTTCATGACGGTAGTTATAAGCAATTGAAGATTTATTACAATTCAAATCTTGATTCGGGAAGTCTGTTTTTGGATAAGGGTATGAACAGGATAATTGTTGAATGGCCCATTAATGAGGAGAATATGCAGTTATACAAGCGATATTGAACCCAAAAGTATTTTTAACCATGACTCTAAATATTTAATATATATTTATATTAATGAGTTGGGTATATGGAAATTATAACTACAATTATTTACATTGTTTTATTTATTATTTTGATGGTGTTTGTTTTTTCTATAGCCATGCTGAAGCCTTTCATGTCTAAAAAAGAGACGCTGCTTATTCTTATTGTTGCTTTTTTCATTGGAGTCATCGGAGGAGCATTTTTCCTAAGTCCGATTTACTCGGATATGCCGGAAATTGCAAGTTCGGTGGGAAGCTTCATGCCAGGCAATGAAGAGACGTTATATCTTGATTTGTCATCATCAACGGACATTAATGCACTTAAAAACGACTTGTCTAAAATTGACGGATTCAAATCCTTTGAAGAGACAGGAATCACGATACCTCTGTGGTCGTTCAATGACCGGGAGTATGAATACTTCAAGTTTGCTGTAGGTAACATTGATTCACACTTTAAAAACTACACGGTAAACAAGACCACAGGTGAGATTTACATCGCTTTGGATAACTATTCATCTTCCGAAGCCTTAAGCTCATTTGCAAACTGGTATAAGCTGGTTTATGGCGGACCAATCTCCTATGCGCAGATTCATGCAAAGATGGTTATATCCTCATATTCCTTAAAAGAAGTACAGGATTTATTGCTTAAAAAGGGTATTGTGGCTTCAAACATTGAAGGAGATATCCAGAACAGTGTTGACAACACTAACTCTTCAATGCTACCTAATTGGGAGTTCACTCTTCTCTGCGGAGGAATTGGAGTTGTCGTTGCAATCATAGGTATTTTCTTTGACACTTTCGCTGTGGGATCAAGAAGATTCAACAGGGCCATGAACAAGAAAAGGAAAAGATGATGAAGGTCGCAGTATTGTTTTCCGGCGGCAAGGACAGCACCATGGCTGTCTACAGCGCTTTGGAAAATGGAGAGGATGTCGAATATCTGCTTTCTGTGAAATCGGCGAATGACGAGTCATACATGTTTCATGTTCCGAACATTCACCTTACCGATTTGCTTGCAGAGGCGATGGATATTCCTATCATCAGCGTTGAAACCGATGGGATTAAGGAGGCCGAACTTGAAGATTTGAAGGAAGGCTTTCAAAAGCTTAAAAGTTTAGGCGTTGAGGCTATCTATACCGGTGCACTTTACTCGGTTTATCAAAAATCAAGGATTGAAAAGCTTGGAAGCGAACTCGGACTTGAAATAGTTTCACCCTACTGGCATGTTGACGAGCTGGAGTACATGCGGATGATAGTTTCCCTGGGTTTTGAAGTCATAATCAGCGGAGTTGCCGCATACGGGCTGGATGAGAAATGGCTTGGCCGCAGAATAGATGACGAGTGTATCGACGATTTGGTTAAGCTCAACGATAAGGTAGGCCTTAATCTTGCCTTTGAAGGAGGGGAGGCTGAAACCCTTGTTCTCGACGGACCGATTTTCAAAAAAAGAGTCAAGATTCTTGAAGACGAAAGGAAATGGCATGTTGACAGTGGTCTTTATATAATAAAAAAAGCAGTATTAGAAGAAAAATGAGTTAAACATCATATTCTTCCATAAATTCATGAATTTCTTTAATGTATGAGTCCAGATCGGACTCGTTAATGAGGAGCTTGTCTGAAAGTGAAATGACATTGCCTATTCCAAAGCCTAATTCATTTTCATCCCTTTCCTCGAATACGGCATAATCATCGGTGTCGTCTTCCCGGTTTCTTGCCTTTATTCTTTCGAAGCGTATTTTTGAATTTGCAAACACCGAAACGATAATGAAATCTTCAAAGTTTTTTCTGAATAATTTGACTTCATGGTGGCTTCTGATGCCGTCCACGACAATTGATGAGTCAACGCCTTCTTCAAGCAGTTTCTTGATTTTTTCGATAGTCCGTTCAGCAACGATTTCGTTGCCGAATTCCTTTCTTAAGTTTTTAGCAGTTTCTTTACTTGGTTCGCCACGTTTTTTAGCTTCTTCACGTATGATGTCGCCCATGCTGACCATAATGGCTCCTCTTTCACAGGCAATATCAGAGATAAAGCTTTTCCCGGAACCAGGCATTCCGGATACTCCCATTATTCTCATTTTACTTCCTCTTTAATTTTAAATAATTCCAAAGATTCCTTCAGATTAATGTCATTGTCAAATTCTTCAATAATTTCCCTTAAAAGCTCTTCATCCTGTAATTTCAAATCGCGAGCTATCTTTGTCATGAATGGTATCGCACGGACCAGATTGTCAACGATTGAGACATCTGACATCTTGGACGTTCTTGAAAGCGGGTTCAAATCAATAGTGATTGTGTTCTTGCCACTTCTGGACAGTATTTCTGCCCTGTCTCCGTCTTCGAGAGGCACAAGCACAGTATCTGCGCTGTAAATTCCATTCTTGCTTGCAGAAGCTCTAGGATTTTTGATTTCATTGATATGCATCATCTCATCATTGTTTGTACCGAGTATTTCCGGATAGTCCCTGTCGTAGAACAGCTTGGCAATCTTGTTTACCCTATCGTCGGTTCTGTAAAACAGGTTGATTTCAATTTTTGCATCTATCTCTCTTGCAAACTCGATTATCTCATCAATTGCAAGGGCTACAGTGTTTCCGTTAACTGAAATCACCGGATTTTTTGATAAAAGCATTATGGCTACCGTCACATACATTGCCCTTTTGGCCGGAAGCGTGGTTTTCTCGCCCAAAAGATAGTCAAAGGCTTCACCTCTTCCGTGAGCAATCATTGCTGAATCGGCCAGATAGCCTGCTTTTGAAGCTTTTACGATTTTATCTCTCAATACTAATGATTCATAACGTGGATGGGACTTTGATAACATATATTACCTCTTTATTTTAACTCTATATTCATCTGCGCTAGATATCCGAGCATCGTGGTTATTATCATCACGATAATTAACATTGAAAGAACATGTGTGGGATAATTGGCCACTAAGTGGTTTTCATTATGGGGAATGATAAATACGATCAAATCCATAATGACGTCGACGATTACGAATATTATTCCAACGGTTATTCCTTCGATTACTTCGTTTTCGTTGATTTCCCTGATATAGAGTATTCCAAAAAATCCTGTAAAGATAATTATGCTTATGGGTGTAACCAGATTGATATACATTACGTTATCCAGAATTATCGGCTGCACAAAGGTTGAAACCAGATACGTTAAAAACCAGATTAATACTCCGTAGACAACGCCTAATTTAATATTCATCAAATCTCCCCAAAACTTTAATTATCATTAATATTATGTTTAAAAATTAATATAAACTTTTCTTAAAAAATAGCAAATATCCAAAAATAGTTATTAAAAGGATGTTAGGCAGACAATGGGCATTATCTGCCTAAAATACTTGTTTGACAAGCTTTTCTAGAGAAATGAATTTTAAAGTTTGGCTGTTTTAATCTACATCTCTAAGCTACTTTTACGTAGCTAAATATTATTATGAATGTTATAATATATAAACTTATTTATAATTTATAAAAATTCAAGTTTGTTTTATTGACAATTTTTATATTTGATGGCTTATATAATAATAAAACAATGCAAAACACAGAACATGAAAATTACTTATTTAAATCAATATTAAAAGATTCACCAAGTTGTGAAAGCTTTTCTTTCGATGAATACAAGAATGTTTCACATTCATATTATAATGATTTCAAGGAAAAGCTTCTGATTGAATATCGGGACAAGGAACTCACTGATATTAAGGGAAGCGAAATAATTGATACTCAATTTGGTCAGACTTTAAGGATTGTTCAAAAGGAAAAGATAGATTTTGAACTGGCAGAAAACAATTTCAAAAGTCGAATGAACCATAATCTCAAGCTGCTTCCGAAAATTGGAATCAAAACGGAAGAAAACCTTAAAAGGAAAGGTTTCAATACAATAGAATCCCTTCTCGACCACGATTCCCACAGGAAAAACGCTGAAAGATTCCTTGAAGATATTGATTCCATGTCATTTTCAGAGATTCTGGACTTGCTGAACAACAATAAGTACGGCAAGGACTGTAAGGATAATCTGATTAGATGCATCAGCTTAAATGATTGCGAAGACTTCAAGTTCATGGATATAGAGACCCTGGGCCTTTCAAACGTTCCAATCATATTGATAGGCGTTGCGGAAATAAAGGACAATAACATTATCTCCTCACAGTATTTCCTGAGGGACATTGAAGAGGAAATTGCCGTAATGGACGCTTATTTCACGCATCTGGATGAAAATTCCGTGCACGTCACCTTCAACGGAAAGACATTCGATGTGCCGTTTATAAAAAACAGGATAAATTACCACCGTATGGACGTTGATTTCAGCTATCCGCATCTGGATTTGATGTATTTTGCAAAGTATCTCTGGCAAAATGAATTGCCGAACTGTCAGCTCCAGACAATTGAGAAATATAAGTTTGGAATTGAAAGGGTTAATGACGTGCCGGGACAGTACATTCCTGGCTATTATAATACTTATCTCAGTCAAGACAACATTGGACCTATGATTCCAATAATTGAACATAACAGGCAGGACATCATCTCTCTTGCCGATTTTCTTTTGAAAATGTATGAAGAGGTTAATTACGAATAAGGTGTTTTAAAATGGGTTTATTTGACATATTTAAAAAGGATAAAAAGGAAAAAAAGGATAAAAAGGAAAAACCTAAGGAAATAAAGGAAATTCCTGAAGACCATAAGGTTTCAGACGTTGAACTGCAGCTAAAGGAAATTGCAATGAACAGCAAAAACAGAAACGAAAGGGCGATTGCAGTCAACAACATCACGGACCAGTACGTTGCCCTTGATTTGGCCAAAAACGTAAAGGACCGTGCAATCCGGCTGATGGCGGCCAACAAGATTGAAGATGAAAAGCTGTTGTGGGACGCCGCACGCAACTCCAAGTTCTATGACGTGAGAAGTTTTGCATACGAACGTTTGGGGGAAAACAACAAATCTATTGCTGAGATGGTAATTAACCAGAAAAAATCAAAAGAGATAACCGAAATATTTGAAAAGATTGAAGATGAAAACACCTTAAAGGACATAGCCCTCGAAGCAAAGGACAAAAGATACAGAAAAGACGCCCTGGAAAAGATTAACGATGAGGAAATCCTTAAGGAATTGGCGTTCAAGGCAAAAGACAATTCCATTCGTAAAGGAGCTGTCCTGAAGGAATCATTTACCGATGAGGAATGCCTACAAAAGATTGCGCTGAATGACTCCGACGGTGAAGTGAGAATCGAAGCCATAAAAAAGATTTCCGATGAGGACAAACTTGTTGAAATAGCCAAAAACGAGGGAAACGCCAAAATCAGAAACGTCATTTTTGAAAAGATTACAAACAGGGATTTATTAAAGGATATTGTTCTGAACTCAGAAAAGTCAGACGTAAGACTTGATCTGGTCAAGATAATTGATGACGATGACATATTAAGGGAAGTCGTCATCAACGATTCTGATAAAGTCGTAAGATCAGAAGCAATCAAGAAAATCGACGATGAGGAGACATTAATCATGGTGGCCAAAAACGACTCCGACAGGTTCGTTCGCCAAACCGCAGTCAATAAGATTAAAACGCCTGAAGAG
Source organism: Methanobrevibacter millerae (assembly GCF_900103415.1). NCBI lineage: Archaea > Methanobacteriati > Methanobacteriota > Methanobacteria > Methanobacteriales > Methanobacteriaceae > Methanobrevibacter > Methanobrevibacter millerae. Next base: position 55,125 of record NZ_FMXB01000002.1, on the reverse strand, counting down.
TTAATAGACATCGCATTAACCGATGAAGATTCATTTGTCCGCACCCGTGCGGTTTCAAATTCGAATCTGACTGAGGAAGGGGACTTCGTCAAGATTGCAATAAACACCTCCCATGAGGACATCGCCCTTGAGGCCATGAAAAACATCAAATCCGAAGACTCATACGAAAAAATATTGCATGAGGCCAAGCTGGCGTCTGTTAGAAAGGATACCCTTGACAATATCAACGACTTGAGGGTTCTAGTTCAAATCATACTTGAAAACAAGGACCTGGAATTCAGCCTGAGGGCTCTTGACAAGATTGATGATGAGGAAATCCTTCTTAAAATCTATGAAAAGGATATTCATGAGGACATTTCAGTCAAGTGCGTTTCAAAAATAAGAAGCCAGAAAGAGCTTACAAGAATTTTGGAAACGGACAAATCATGGAGAGTAAGGGAAGCCTGCGTTAAAAAGATTGTCAGCAAGAAAGTCCTCAAGGACGTTTCCATTAACGATGAAAGTGAATATGTAAGAAACGTTGCAAAAAATAGGATTTAAGATAATTAATATATAATAAGAAATTCAAAATTTAAAACGGTGATATGATGCAATTAATGAGAGAACTCTCTTTGGCACCTGGAGTATCCGGGTCTGAAGAGGAAATCGCTAAAATTATTGAAAGAGAATTAAAGGATGTAGCTGACTCCATTGAAAGGGACAGTATGGGAAACTTGATAGCCACTAAAAAAGGTGCAAAAAAAGCCCCTACTGTTATGTTGGCTTCACATATGGATGAAATTGGTTTAATGGTCAGATATATTGATGATAAAGGTTTTATCAAATTCTCAAATATCGGTGGAATTAATGATCAGATGCTGATGAATCAAACCGTAACCATCCACAGCAGCGTAGGAGAGCCTGTGGTCGGCGTTATCGGTTCAAAGCCACCTCACGTTACCAAGCCTGAAGAGAAAAACAAGGTTGTCAAAGCCGATGACATGTTCATTGACATCGGTGCAAAGGACAAGGAAGATGCGGAAAAGATGGTTCGTATCGGGGACAAGATGACCTTCAACGCATTATTCGAGGAATATCCTAATAACTTGATTATGGGTAAGGCTCTGGATAACCGTGTTGGCTGTTATGTAATGATTGAAGTCCTCAAAAGGGTAGACACCAGAGCTACAGTTTACGGTGTCGGTACCGTACAGGAAGAAGTCGGCCTTAAAGGAGCTAAAACATCTTCATTTAAATTGAATCCTGACTTGGCCATCGCCCTTGACGTTACCTTATCAGGTGACCATCCTGGAATCAAGCCTGAAGAGGCACCTGTTGTAATGGGAAAAGGTCCGGCAATCATTTTGGCTGATGCAAGCGGACGTGGAATACTCACCCAACAGTCCGTTAAAGATTTGCTCATTAATGCAGGGGACGAAAATGACATTGACTACCAGCTTGAAGTCAGTGACGGCGGAACCACCGACGGTACAGCAATCCATCTGACCCGTGAAGGTATTCCTACCGGTGTTTTATCAGTTCCTACAAGATATATCCATACTCCTGTAAGCGTTTGCAGTATGGATGATATCGAATCAACAATTCAATTGATTGTTGCTGCCATTAATGGCTTATAATATTAAAAAAAGAGTTTAAGGGAAGTTTTTTAAAACTTTCCTATTTAAATCTGTCATCTGATTTTTGGGATTTTGCCTTATTGTGTTTTGTTTCAAACCATCCTATTTTTAATTCATCTATGGTATCTTCGTATAATTGAGGTACATAAGGTTTTATATCCAGAAGTGGTGTTTCGTCCAGTACGTCGATATTTGATACGTATACGGTATTTCCTTCAACCTTATCTATTTTGACAACGGATGAGCCGATTCTATTTGGCCTTTTCGGTGATCTTGTTGCGAAAACTCCATGCGTATCGTTATCCATGAATGGTTTCACTTCAAGCAAGTAGCCTTCGACCTTATGAAGCAAATACAATATATTGATGTGTGAAAAATCTTCCAAATCCTTTAAGCCGTCAACATATTTGTCTTTTATTACTAATTCGCCCTTAACACCTTTAGCTCCTGTTGGCTGGATGGGCATTCCCTCAATTTCTGTAAATTCTGTATGAATTGTTCCGATTGATTCAAGTTCTACTTTCATGTTATTATTTTATGTTTTTACTCTTTAATATATTATTTCATTTCGTGTTTAGCGATATGAATGATTTTCGGTAATCGTTTTAAAATTTCTTTATTCATCAAAAAACGAAAGATTTATATACAATTCGATACAACATATTAATTGTCAACTAATGTGAGATGATATAAATGGAACTTAGTGCAAGAAATCAATTAAAAGGTAAAGTAGCTAATGTCGATTTAGGTGCTGTAATGGCAAATATCAAAATCGAAGTGACCGAACCTTCAGTTATTACTGCTGTTATTACTAAGGAATCTGCTGAAAGGTTAGGTTTAGCTGAAGGCGATGATGTAGTAGCTTTAATTAAATCTACTGAAGTTATTATAGGTAAATAGATCTGAAAAAATTATGGTGTGATTTGAATGGAACTTAGTGCAAGAAATCAATTGAAAGGAAAAGTAACAAATGTCGAATTAGGTGCTGTAATGGCTAACATTAAAATTGAAGTGACCGAACCTGGTGTTATCACTGCTGCAATTACTAAAGAGTCTGCTGAAAGGTTAGGTTTAGCTGAAGGCGATGATGTAGTAGCTTTAATTAAATCTACTGAAGTTATTGTAGGTAAATAGATTAAAAAGGTGTTTTTAATGGAACTTAGTGCAAGGAATCAGTTAAAAGGTAAAGTAGCTAATGTCGATTTAGGTGCTGTAATGGCAAATATCAAAATCGAAGTGACCGAACCGGGCGTTATCACCGCAGTTATTACTAAGGAATCTGCTGAAAGGTTAGGTTTAGCTGAAGGCGATGATGTAGTAGCTTTAATTAAATCTACTGAAGTCATTATAGGAAAATAAACTGGATTAAATCCAGTTTTCAATTCTCTTTTTTAAATTAAATTAATGCCTAAAAGATAGGCAGGAAAAACAGAACAATCACCAATAAAATTAATACCACTATGAATTTCCAATGCTTGATTGTGAAATAAACAGCAAAAAATAGTATTAAAAGTTTGATGAGAAAGATAACGCTTATCATTATCCTCCTGCCAGGATTGTTTTAGTTCCCTGTTTGGAAATCTCTTCTTTTTTAAATTCAACGTCGAATTTAACATTTTCAATAACTTCTTTTAAAGCGTCCAGGCTTTCTCCCCTGTGACCACCTAAAACAGCAACCAAAAAGAGGCTGTCTCCGGTGTAGAATTCTCCAAGATAGTGGACAACGGATATTTCAGCGACGTTGTATTTGATTTTTGCGTTTTCAACGATGGCTTCAATCTCTTTTAATGTCTTTTCCTTGTCAGGTGTGGTCAATATGAGTTTTTCCAAATCCATATTTTCTTCTTTTCCACGTACTATTCCTTCAAAAGAGAAAATAGCTCCGCAATAATCAACTTTAGAATTCTTCTTTAAATCTGCGAGTAAATCAGGCATTGTTACCTTGTCTTCTTTACCTTCTATAACTTTAACAACCATAATTATAATCTCCTTTATATTATTAATATCTTTATCATATTTATAACTATTGTTATATGTCACTGATTTCCTTTACAGATAAATTTTTAAGCCTTAAGACACCATCGATTTCTTCCATGACATCAACAGTGGACTGGTTTACAAGTTCCTGCCAGTTTTCATCAGCCAGGATTCTTCTTCTCACTTCACTGCCTGATAGGTTGAGTCTGTCGTATAACGGTGGATTTCTAACCTCATAGCCCTCTTCCGAGAAGAGTTGCTTAACCAATGAATTTCCCGAATAAACGATTGAAAATGGAGGAGTCATCATTTTTACATGAGCGGTCCAGATAGCATTATAGTTAATGTCTTCCAGAGGAATAATATAATATTTGCTCGGATCGATTTTTTCTTCCGCAAGAGCCTGCGCAACCATAACAACACGCTCGCCGGCAGTAAATGGATTTTTCAATTCATGACTTAGCTGAGCGCTTCCTATGCAGATAATGATTTCGTCAACTTCCTCTAAAATCTTTTTAATAACTTGCATGTGGCCTTTGTGGATAGGCTGCATCCTGCCGATTAAAATTCCGCGAACTTTATTATCCATAAATAATCACCAATGATTCCTATTAATATATTGAAGTAAACCTATATTAAATACTTCCATTATAATATTAAATGTTAAAAAATTAACGGAGTTTTATAATGGAAAAGAAATATTTAATAATTATCGCAATCGTCGTATTGGTTGTGGCTGTCGTAGGCGCTCTTTTCGCCACTGGCTTTTTCAACAATGCCCAGACAACACCCTTCGATACCGAGTTCATGAGCGGAGCCTTTACGGGCAATGTTGCCCAGGGCGAAAGCAATGAATCATTTATGGCTACATATCATGATGATGCCAACAATATTACTTATAACCTGACGACCATGGACAATTCATCCGAACTGATGGAATTGTATAAGTTCCAGGGAGTTATGGGTCCTGAAAAACGTTCATTCAACGGTCAGGAATGGAACATCTACTTTGGTGAAGCGTTGCCTGTAGTCAACAACACTACGGTTTCAAACACATCAAAGGCAATGGGAATCGTAATCTGTGAGGCCCATACCGGCCATCAGGGATACGTTATCTACACCATATTCTCAGACCTGTCCAAAGTGAACTTCACATTGAACACTTTCGGTGATTCATACGTCAAATTCATCGAGCCTCTGCTCAAGTCAATCAAATTGAAAGATACCGATAACATCGCATCAGTAAGTCAGCAGTTTGGATTAAGCAACGATGAATTTGCACAGCAAATCGAGCTGATACGCCAGATCAATGCAGGAAACTACTCAGGTCTAGAAGGTTAATATGAGAATTACGGTTTTTCATGCGGATGAGTGCGACAGAAAGAAATGCACCGCAATCAAGATGGAAAGGCTTGGAAAGTGCAGGCTGGTTCACAGCATAAACAGGATTCCTGGCGGTGCTATAGTACTTAATCCATATGCTGAAAAGGCCGTTTCATATGAGGACTACAAATATGTTCAAAGAAGGGGAATTGTTGGACTTGACTGCTCATGGAATGAGGTGTCACGTTCCAAGAAATTCTTCTCCCTATCCAAATACCACAGATCCCTTCCATTTTTAATCGCAACGAATCCGGTTAACTATGGAAAAGCATGTATTTTATCAACCGTTGAGGCTGTAGCCGCCACATTATATATAACCCGCTTTAAGGACGAGGCCAGGGATTTGATGGACGGCTTTAAGTGGGGTCACACATTTCTTGAGCTTAACCATGAGCTACTTGAAGCGTACTCCGAGGCCGATACAAGCTCTGAGGTCGTTAAAATACAGAACGATTTTCTCGAATCCAAAAATTCAGAGTGATTATTTTAAAATTAATGTTATTTTTTCATTGAAATCAGTGAAAATAACTAAACCTTTAAATACTATTAACATTAAATAATTTATTAATAGTTATGATTATGGTATAGTCTCATTTTATTCATAACGATTATTTATTTGATTTCATTATTATAAGGAGGAGTTATTAATGGCAAGATTTGAAGAAGCAGAAAACAGAATGTTTAATATTAAAATCTGCTTAAAATGTAACGCTCGTAACCCTGCTGGTGCAACAACTTGTAGAAAATGTGGTTACAAAGGCTTAAGATACAAAGCCAAAGAACCAAGAGGATAGATTCATTCCTCTTTTTTCACCATTTTTAATTTTACTAAACCATCGAATTATTATTTTTTCTATCAATAAATTAATATACAATTTTAAATAAACTTATTTTTATGAAAGATGTTGAAGCATATATTAAAAATATATTAAAAGAAAGGAAAGTTCATTTCACTTTAATCGATCCCGATGAACAGACCCCTGAAGAAGCTTTGAATATCGCAACTGAAGCTATTGAGGGTGGAACTGACGGTATTATGATTGGTGGATCAACTGTTGATAATGTTGGCGTTGACGAAACCTGTAAAATACTCTCTGAAAACATAGCTGTTCCAATAATCATATTTCCAGGAAATACTAGTAGCGTAAGTAAATATGCTGATGCAATATTTTTTATGAGTTATCTTAATTCCAATAATCCTTATTGGATAATTGGCGCACAAGCTCTTGCTTCCCCTGCTGTTAAGAAATCTGGCCTTGAAATATTGCCTATGGGTTATATGGTTGCAGAACCTGGCGGAACTGTAGGCTGGGTTGGAGAAGCAAAACTGGTACCTAGAAACAAGCCTAAAATCCCTGCCGTTTATGCAATGGCATCAGAATTTTTGGGAATGAGATTCTTCTATATCGAAGCCGGTTCCGGTGCGGATCAGCCTATTCCTCCTGAAATGGTTGCATACACCAAAAGGGCTACCGATGACATGATTGTAGTTGTCGGCGGAGGTATTCGTGATGCAAAAGCAGCATACACTGCAGCCAAAGCAGGCGGAGATATTATCGTCACAGGTACTGTTGTAGAAGAAACCACAGACGTTAAAGCTAAAATTCAAGAGTTAACTGGAGCTATTAAAAAGGCTTCAATCGAGTAGTTATCAGCTGCTCTACCACTACTTTTTTTTATTATATATTTACATATTAACTATTATGTTAAAATCACTATATTATAAGGCTCTCAACAATAAGCGATATCTCAAGCCGGAGCCGGAAAAGCAGGACAAATCATTTTTGGACGGAAAATGGTTTGACAAGCCCTTTGCCAAAAGCAAAAAGGACTTCTGCATTGCAGCAGGTGACGGAAGCTTCAACATTAAAAAATTCCTCATGTTCAATTATTGTCCTGTAAGTGCGGAGGCTTTAATTTACGATAACGAGCTGGATTCAATCGAGCAGTCAGAGATTTTCGAAATTGACCATGTGCCTTTCATAAAGGAACTGGTTCCAAATTACATGTCCATATTCGAGCTTAAATGCTGCCTTAAGGCAATCAGCGAATATGACGTTGATTATTATCTTTTTGACGGATCCATTTTCGGGGATTTGCAGAACCATTATCCAAAAGGCGCAAAGCAGCCTGCCGACATTAAGGAGAAATTAAACGGCGGCGTTTTGAAAATGTTTATAGACGACATCAACGATTTGTCAAGTCTGGATTTGTCATTTCCCGAAATAAAAAACAAGGTCTTTGTCCACGCATCCGATGAAATGGATGACGTTTATGACTTGTATTTATCTTCAATCGAAAAGCTATTGGTTTTAGGCGAAATCCTTAAGAAAAACAAAAAGCTGATTTCGATTTCCAAGTCATCCTCAAGCAATGATTTGTTTCACTACAAGGCTCCGGACATCGGCATTTTAGACCAGTTCACGCAAAAGCAGGGAATTTCAAAAATCATCTATAAGAAAGTGGAAGATTCCATTGCGGTTCCCTTCCCTGTAGCCAATGACTTTTTCAATAAGTTATGGTTTACAATCTTTTATGTGAGGCTGGAGGAAAACAAGAGCGTTTTAAAGATTGAGCTTCCTTACTATGCCGAAGAGGATGAAATAGCTGAAATAATTGAAATCATAAAAAGAGACGGGGCAGGAGGATATCCGTATCTGCTTAACAAGGCACATAATAATGTTGTAATAACGAACAGTAATGTTGAAGAACTTTTAAAAATCAGTAGAATTTATGAAACCACAAACAGGGAACAATTAAGGTGATAATATGACGGTAGGTTACTGCGTAGGAGAAATTTCATTATCGGAATTAACGTTCATTTCAGACAAGATGCCGCAGGTCGGCGAATACGTGACTGTCGAATATGACGGCAAAAAGGTTTTGGGAATGGTTGAAAGTTTGGTTCGAGGAAACGATGCTTTAAACATCGATTTGCATGATGTTGACGCAATTCAAACGATTTCCCGAATCGGAGGAAACGACTATTACATTAAGGGAAAGGTAAAGCTTTTGGGAGACGTTGACGATAAATTAAGGCTTCCGAGAACCCCTGCCCTGCCAGGAACTCCAATCAAGCTGGCAGATAAGGAGATTCTGGATAAGGTTTTCAAGGTTAAAAACCCTATCAAATTAGGTACTCTTGTCAATCAGGAAGACGTCGAAGTCAATGTGGAGGCAAACCCGATGCTCAACAGGCATTTGGCTATTTTGGCCATGACCGGTGCAGGAAAATCCAACACTGTGGCGGTACTGATGGATCAGCTGTTGGCCTATAGCGTGCCTATTTTCGTTTTTGACATGCACGGCGAATACCGGGATGCAGAGTTTCCAAACGGTAATGTTAATGTAATAGCTCCTAAAATCAATCCGACTTACATGTCATTTGCGGAAATTAAAAGACTGGTCAACATTTCAGGAAATGCATATATTCAGGAGAGATACTTCAGGAAAGCTTTCCATCATGTCAAAAGGGAGATTGACAGTGGTACCGAAAGGGATCATAAGTTTCTGGATGCGATGTATGATTATCTGGCTGTTCTGGCCAGTGAAGAGGGCTCAGACAAGCAGATTATCGATGTGATGAATAAAATTGATGATGCAAAAGACAAATACAGCAATCTCTTTGACAATAACAAGGGCAATATTTTAACCGGCATTAAGATAGGCCACGTTAATGTCCTTGATTTAAGCCAAAGCGATGAATATGTAGCAGAAGTGCTTGTAAGCCACATTATGAGAAACGCTCTTCGAAGAAGAAAAAATGCCGTTCACGGAAATACTGGCGATACCTTAGACCACCCTGTATTTTTCGTCATTGAGGAAGCCCATATCCTGGCTCCGAACAGAAGGGATTCACAGTCAAAGCATTGGATTCAAAGGGTTGCAAGGGAAGGACGTAAATTCGGTCTGGGACTCTGTCTGGTAAGCCAGTCCCCTAAAACCGTTGACCATGACGCCCTGTCACAGATGAACAATATGATAATACTGAGGCTTGTCGAACCTGAAGACCAAAGGCACGTACAATCAGCTTCAGAAAGCCTATCAAGGGATTTGATTGAACAGTTGCCTTCACTTAATGTCGGTGAAGCCATTGTTCTAGGTTTAATGAGCAAAGTGCCTACATTAGTTAAAATAGACGAGTTTAAAGGTCGCCGTACCGGTGGTGATTTGGACATAATCGGAGAGTTTAAAAACTATCGGGAAGCTGAAGAAGCAGAAATTAGACGTCAGGAGCAGGAGAGCCTTGATTTGGGTTACGATTACTAGGTGGGGTCAATATTGCTCTTGAAAATGCATAAAGCTTAAATAATTATAAATTTAAACTACTACATAATTAAATATTTTATAAGTGTTTAATTGGTTATATACGAAGATTAGAGGTAATATAATGAAATTTGCACATTTGGCAGACACTCATTTAGGTTATCGTCAGTTCGGTTTATACGAACGTGAAAAAGACTTTTATGAAGTGTTTGAGAGGATTATTGATAGAATAATTGAAGAGAAAGTTGATTTTGTAATACACAGTGGAGACCTGTTTGACAATGCAAGACCATCTCCTTTAGCTCTGTTTACAGTTCAAAAAGCGTTAATTAAGCTTAAAAATGCAAACATTCCAATATTTGCAATTGCAGGTAACCATGATACTGTAATGCGTAAGGGAGCTATTCCTCCACAGGTATTATTCAAGAAGTTTGGTTTAAAGGTAATAAGTCCTATCAATACCAACTACATGTTTGAAGATGTTTTTATAGCGGGTCTTCCGTTTTATCCGTCTTCACAGGATAAGAATCTTAAGAATAAATTGTCCGAACTGTCCAAAAAGGCAGCAAACCATGAAAAATCCATTCTGGTATTGCACCAAGGCATTGATAAGTATTTCAACCTTCAGTATGAACTTGAAATAGGCGACGTTCCGGATAACTTTAATTATTATGCGATGGGTCACCTTCACAATTACATCAATGATGATTTTGGGAAAGGTAAACTCGTTTATCCTGGATCTAGCGAAGTCTGGAAAACGACGGAACTTGGAGACTACAGAAAAAACGGAAAGGGCTTTGTCATAGTTGATTTTGATTCAGCAAAGCCGTCCGTTACAAGAATAAAAATAGACCTTCCAAGGGAATTCATTGAAAAAACTTTGGATTATGACACCCTGGCTCACGGTGTTGAAGAGATAAAGGAAACGATTAAGGATTTTGACAAAAAGCCGATTCTCAATCTCACAGTTGAAAACGTCACTTCAACTACAGCCGCATATGATCTCATAACCGAAGAGCTGGATGATTTGTCACTGATGGTAAGGCCTAAATTCATCACTCCAGGTGAAGAAAACATAGATTTAATCATCGACAAGGAGAATGCTTTGGGTCCTATTGAGGTGTTGTCTTCCAGATTAGAGTCCTATGATGATGAAGACATTACCAAACTGGCTATTGAATTGTATAATCTGCTTTCAAAAGATGAAATCGAAGAATCCAGACAACTGATTGATGAATTCTATAAAGAGAGATATCCTGTTGAAGAGGAAGAGGAGGATTAAAAATGATTTTCAAACGCTTAAAATTAAAGAATTTCAAATCCTATGCAAATGAAGTTATCAAGTTTGACAAGGGAATCACTGTTATTGTGGGAGAAAACGGTGCAGGAAAATCCTCTATCTTTGAAGCCATGAGCTTCGCCTTATACAAGCAGCATACTGCAGGAAGAATTGGAGACCTGGTTAGAAACAATGCCGATATGATGGGCGTTGAGCTTGATTTCGTATCAAGAGGCAAGGAATACAGAATCATTCGTGAAAAGACCAAATCTAAAATGTCTTCACGACTTTTAACCAAAACGTCAAGCGACAGCGAGTTCATGTCACTGTGTACTGGCGAAAAGGAAGTGGCTAATAATATTGAAGCCATACTGGATATGGATGCCAATTTATTCCTCAACGCAATATATGTAAGGCAGGGCGAAATCGCAGAGCTTGTCGATAAGCAGCCTGCTGAGAAAAAACGCCTCATTGCTAAATTGCTTGGATTGGATTCACTGGAAGTTGCATGGAAAAACTTATCTCCATTAATCAATGAATATGAAAACAAACTGGCTGAAATCAAGGGAAAGCTTTATTCCAAGGATGCTCTAAAGGAAGAATATGACACCAAGACTTCAGAGCTCAATGATCTTAAGGAAAGGGGTCATGAACTGGAATCCCAAATTAAAGAGGTCAAGACCCTAAGGGAAGAGATTGCTGAAGACAAGCGCAATATGGAACGTGAAAAGGAAATTTACGAAACCCAAATAAATAACTTGGAAAATGAAAAGCAAACCCTGGAAAAACTTGAAAACGACAAGCACATGCTTCAGGAAAATCTGGACAAGATCCGTGAAGCCGAAGAGCAGATTGGCCGTTTAGAAAAATACGTTTCCAAATTGGATGTCTATCTGGACTTTGAAAAGTCAGTTGTCAGCATTCAATCCTTAAAGGAATCAGAAATAGAACTTGAAGACAAAATTGATTCAATTAAGGAACAGAAAACTCTGATTCATGCTAAAAAGCAAGGATATAACGATTACTTGGCATCAGATGAAAAGATTTCCAAATTAACCAATCAGAAAATCGAGTATGAAAAGCAGCTGGCCACGTTGACCCAGCTTGAAAATGACAAGAAAGTCCTTCTTAAGGGAATTGAATCCGACAGGAACGAAATCGAGAAATTCTTCGTTCTTACCAAGGAAAAGCTCCTTGACTTTGGAATGTCACAGGATATACTGGCAAATGTCGATGACTTAAAGAAACTGGGCGATGTAACCAATGAATACATCGATGAGATTTCCACAAAGATTGAAGACCTGACAAGCGACATAAACTCCAAAAAAGAGGATATTGTTGCATTCAAACAGGCAATTGCGGCCAATGAAAAGCCTCTTGAGGAACTGGCCAACGTTGACAACAAATGTCCTGTATGTCAGTCCGACATCGATGAAGCCAAAAAGGTTGAGCTTACCTCACAATACAAAACGGAAATTGAAGAGAATACCAAAGCCATCGGTGAAAATGAGGAAGCCATTAGGATGTTTACCAAAAACAGGGACAGCTTTAAGGAAAAACTGGATAAGGTAAAGGCAATTTCCGAAGAAATCCTGGAGCACAAGTACAAGTTCTCCAATCTGGAAAAGGACTTGCAGCGTTTAAGTGAAATAGACCAAAACCTTGACTCCAAGGAGCATATAAGCGGAAAGCTCGGTGAACTGATTCTTGAAATAGCCAAGGAAAAGGAAAACCGTGACAGCTATAAGCAGGATCATGATGATTATAATCAGTCAAAAGGAGCTTTGGATGTACTTGGAAGCCAAACAGAAGCCGAGTACAAATTAAAGCAGGTTAAAAATGAAATTGACGTTCACGTTAAGAATATCAAGCTGGCCATTGACAGCGATCCTCATTTAAGTGGGGATATGGATACTCTGGAGCTTAAAAACCGTATTGATGATTTAAAAGCCAAAAATGAAGAGTATAATCAGCTTAAAGGTTTTGTTCAAAATAAGAACACGATAACGACCCAGTTCGATTCAGTCAAGGAGGACATCGGTGTTTCCAACAATCAGCTGGATATCATTCAAAACAAGATTAACGCATCCACTTACGATAAGGAAAAATACGAACAAATCATTTATCGTGACGAGATGTACGGCAGAAGATACGAATCATTTACCAATGAACTGTCTGAGATTAAGGGAAGAGCCAGGGAACTTATCGCCCAGCACAAGTCTTTGGCTGAAAAAATCAAAAACAACGACAGGTTCCAAAGGGAACATGATAACATCACACATTATCTTGTCATATTGAAGGATATTCGTGAACTTTACGGCAAGAACGGTATTCAAAAAGAATTGAGAAACAATTCAAGGCCGATCATTCAGAAAAATACCAAAGAGTTCTTTGATGACTTCAATTTCAATTACTCCGATTTGACATTGGATGAAGACTATAACATTGTCGTATGGGGTCCTGAAGGTGAATCATCAATGTCTATGGTTAGCGGTGGTGAAAAAATAGCTATCGCGTTGGCTTTAAGATTGGGTATCACAAAATCCATGGCTAAAGGTGATTTGGAAACTATCCTCTTGGATGAACCTACAATTCATTTGGACAGCGCCAGAAGACAGGAATTAATTAATCTGTTAAAAGAAATGTCTCTGCTGCCTCAAATGATTATTGTAACACACGAAAATCAGCTTGAAACGGCTGCTGATAATCTGATTAAAGTAGAAAAAGAAAATGGAATATCAAAAATAGTAAATTAATTTTTTACTATTTTTCTATTCTTCTAAAAATTCGTCTGAGCCTTTTATGGCATCAACAATGCAGTTTGCGTTCCATCCGACAATCATCGCCGCCTTTTCTTCAAGGTTTACCGGAACTTCTTCAAGTCCGTAGGGCCTTACAAGTATTATTGGAATATTGTATTTTTCCCCGGCTTCAATCAAGTCGTCAAAGCTTTCCTTGTTGTTTTTGTATAATCCTGCAAGCAGAATGATTCTATCGACTTTTCCATAGAACTGTTCTCCCGCAGTTGAATATGAAGATGAAATCGATTCTTTCCATAGGAAATCAGTTTTTGAAAATAACTTTTCGGTAAATTGGGCATATTCCCTGTTAAAATCGGTACCGTTACTAATTATCAGATTGTAAATCTTATCATCCTTATCCTCTTCAAACATTTTCTCACCTAATCAAAAAATATATTTTACTAAATATTTAAATTATATATATAATTTAGTTCATGGTATTGTTTTTTATGAAAGCGGCAGTAATAGGATTAGGTGTTGAAGGTAAAAAGGCAGTAAACTCTCTTTTAAAACATGGTTGGGAAGTTTATGCAAGTGATTTAAACAGTAATGTTGATTTATCCGATTTAGAACTTGGAGGCATTTCATTAAACTTTTTGGATGGTGGAGAATCATTTTCAATCGTTTCAGATTCCATAACTCTTGATTTGGGATTTACAAATTCGGAACTTATCGATGAGTGCGATGCGATAGCCATCAGTCCAAGCATGTTCGGAGGATCATTTGCAAATAAGCTCTTATCAGAAGGAAATCTCTTAAGCGACGTCGTAACCAATCACAAACGGATGTTTACTATCGGAATTACCGGAACAAACGGGAAAACCACCACTGTCCACATGCTGAAATCCATTTTGGAAAACGCCGGCAAAAAGGTTTTGGTCGGCGGAAATGGTGGGGGAGGCTTTTCAGGATATTACGATTTGATGCTTGAGGCCGAAAACGGCGAATATGACATTCTTCTTGTAGAGGTCTGTGACATGACCCTTGATTTCTGCCGTTACGCCTTTGATTTTGACATGATCGGCCTGACCAATATCGGAAACGACCACATGGACGTTCACAAAACCATAGCCAACTACAAGGATTCCTTAGTCCGCTTTTTCGACGGCAAAGAAATTTTCACAGCTTTCAATCAGGATTTCAACAGCAATTTCAAGGAAGTTGCCAAAAAGCATATCTCTTATTTTGAATATCAGGATTCGCTTAAGGTTTTCGGAAAGTTCAATAAGCTTAATGCAGGTTTGGCCATGGCAATCGCAGGTGAGCTGAAGGTGCCTAAGGACATTATCAGGCAGTCATTGTATGACTTTGAAGCTGTTAGCGGGCGTCTTGATGTTTATAAAATAAATGATGCGCTGGTTTATGTCGGAAAAACTGATAACTCAGATGCCTTGAAATCCGTTTTAACCGAAAGGGATTTCTATGCTATATTCATCGGCACTCCAAGATCCCATGAAACCCACAGGCTTGAAATTATAGACGAGGCCGTAAAGTACAATCCCGAAGTAATCGTCGTTTTCCCAGGGCTTGACGATAATCTGGATTTGGCAATTTATCGCCTAAATTACCTAAGATATCGCGGCAGAGTATTAACCGCCACGTCACTTGATGACATCATCGCCCTGGTCGCAGAGTTTTCACATGAAGAGGCAATGCTCATCGGCGGTAACGGTCAGGAAGCCATTATCAACATTCAAGAGAGAATTAAGTTAATCTCCGAAAAACTCCAATGAATCATTACATATAAATATTAATAACTTATATATATTTCAATATAATAATTTGTTAGGTGTTTGTGTAATGAGTAAAAAATGGAGAAGTACATCAGTTAAAATTGTTTTAGTTTTATTTGTTGTATGTATTATGTTGTTTGCATTTTCATTTGTAAGTCACACTAATTACACTGGAAAATCATTTGCTGAAGCTTATAACTTGCCTGT
Source organism: Methanobrevibacter millerae (assembly GCF_900103415.1). Classification (NCBI taxonomy): domain Archaea; kingdom Methanobacteriati; phylum Methanobacteriota; class Methanobacteria; order Methanobacteriales; family Methanobacteriaceae; genus Methanobrevibacter; species Methanobrevibacter millerae. Next base: position 39,863 of record NZ_FMXB01000002.1, on the reverse strand, counting down.
AGGTCAATCAATGTTTTCAGGCGATTCCGTAATGGATGACCGAAATCCTGTTGAAGTTCCATTACTTTCCTACCCATCATTCCTTGCTCATCAGTTATTTACTCTTGATTTGAAGGGGATTCTGACAACGTTGACGACTGGTGCGGTTCCATTTGATTTTTCAACAATTTCGGCTGAAGGCATTGATTCTAATGGAAATGTTTATGGAATTGAAGGTCCGGGCTATTTGCGTTTAGAGGGAGATGCTTTGGCTGTTAAATCTCCGGATACTTATGTTTGGGGTTACAGCGCTCCGTATAAGGTATTGACAAAAACTGAAAATGGTGTAGACGTTGTTGAAAACGGTACTGTAATCAAATCAGTTCCTACTGAAGAAATCAAAAACCTGCCGTACAGCAATGATTTCTATAATGCCACTTCAATTGTAAACTGGTATAATTACGATTCAGTCGTTGGTTCCAACTTCACTTTGGAAAACGGAATTGTAGGATTTTCCGACGGCAGAAACAATATCGACTATAAGGATATAGAACGTATTTTCGGTAAAAATGTTTCAGATTATGTGGATGCCTATCCGTCATATTCCCCTATAGTTTTATACATGGGAAACACTACTGAAGTTGACGGGGAAACATTTTATACTTATCTGGATTCTCACCCTGAATATGGTGATTCTGTTCGTGAATTCAATGCAAGACAGTTCGTTGAAGCCTGGAACAATACTATTATCCCACCTAACTGTACAGGTAACGGACACGATTATGTTTCATTTGGATCAGCTGCAGATGCTTCCGCTCCTGGAGGAAGTGCCGCTCACGGTGTCTGTCCGCCGGCCAGGGCATTAAGGTCAGCTGTTCTTGCTGAAGGATTCGGCATGCCTGTAGGTATGACTGGTGATGAGAATGCCGTATTGTACGGTTACAATCCTGCAAGTGACATTAAAGTAACCAATGACCACAATTACCCTGTTAAAATCGTAATGTGGACGGAAGGTGAAGGTACTGGAATGTGTATTCTCGCTAAAATCGTTCGTTACATGCCGGATGATCAGCTTAACTCAAGTAATTTAACTACTGGGGGAAGGGTTGGAATCGGTAACGGTTCCGGTTAACCCTATTTCTTTTTTTATTATCATGTCTTATTCAGCTATCATTACTGCAGCGGGAAAGAACTCCCGGATGCGCAAGGATCAGATTTCAAAAAATCTTGAAGTTAGAAACAAACTCATTTTGCCATTTAACAATAAGACCGTCCTGGAGACAACCATTGACAATACGTTATCTGCAGATATTGATGAATGCATTGTTGTACTTGGACATTACAGTGATGAAATAATGGATGCCATCTCCAATAATTATGAAGGCTCTGTAAAGTTCATAATAAACGATCCGTGTGATGTAGGTTTATCGACTTCATTATTCAATGGTCTTTCAAATATCACTTCGGATTTTGCGCTGTGCGTCACTGGAGACCAGCCTACGGTATCAACTGAAACCTTCAACAAAATGATTGAAGTGTCTCGAAACTCGGATGATCCCTTTAAGACAATAGCTATTTTAAGAAGGCGAAAAACGGGTCTTTTGGATACTGCCGAAGGCCTTGGAATGCCCTTTGTCACTCCAAGGGAGAATATGATGAAGTATCTTGAAAACGAGGATGACAATCTAAATCCGATACTTAGAAAGATATTCGCTGATGGCTACACGTTTTATGGTATAAAAGAAAAAAATAAAAAGGAATTGATAAATATCAATTACTATGAGGACTATTTACATAGCCTCTAGGCCGGAAATAACTTCGTCAATCTTAGCTGCACTGATACCGATGGTCATTTCATTATCCTTGATGTCAGCGGCTTTTCTTGAACCGTCACAGCCCAATGTAAAGTTAACTCCATTTTCGATATACGGATTTGCGAAAGCGTCACCGCACAATGACTGAATACCGGCAAAGCTAGGGTTAATTTTCTCGCCTGTTGCATAAACGATACTTTGAGCAAGTTTCATTCCACCAACAGGTTCGGTTATTACCTGAATGACGTCAGCTTTGAAATCTGCCTCATCCAAAGGAGCGTAAATCATTCCCCATCTTTTATCTTCAACGATTGAAAGCTTGGCTGTAAGTTTTTTGGCGGTTTCCAGGTCTTTAAATCTGCCTAAAGAAAAGTATTTTTCACCGTTTGCCAGTTTTTCAGGCATTTCCATAAGGCCGATTGCTCCGGCTCCGCCAAGGCACATCTGTTCTTCGGCAGTGCTGTAGAATTTTTCACCTAAAGAAGCTTTTCTGACCATTTCACAGTGTCTGACCTTTTCTGAAATCAATTCAAAGCCTTCAGGAACCTCATCCTCACTTTCGATTAGTTTCATAGCTACAGGCTTGCAGGTCAATTTGACCTTTGAAGCTATAGCTTCAGCATATTTCTGATTTTTCTCTAAATCTGTACTACTCATAATACTCACCTATTAATTAATATGTATTAAGGAATCTTAAAAATTTTTGTTTTGTTTTTGCTGTTTTTGCAGAATGTCTTGAAGTCGCAGGCTTCACATGTTCTCTCTTCTGCTTCCGCTTTCCAGGCATCCTGAATCTTGCAGCCGTTGATTTCTTTTATCAATGAGCTTTCAATGTTTTCTACAACAACATCGAATTTTTCAAGTGCGTCAGCTATTTTTTCGTCATTAATTGGAATTATCCTTATTGACCTGTCCATCTTGAATTTTTCGCTTAATTTGGGCATTTCAGAGCCTTCATCCCAGTTTTCAATCACTTCAATGTCTTTTGCAAATTCCTCGTCGTCGCCGGCATCGGTTAAATGGTAATGCAGGTCGTCCTTTATCATCATAAGGTCCTCTTTTGAAGGCACAAGTTCGTTTAGATAAAAAATTATTCCTGCAACGGGCTTTTTGGATTCCTGCTTTTGCCTGAGCCATGAATAAGTGAGAATCTGCCTTTCATGATAATCCCAGGTTTCGTTGCCGCTTGCCTCAACTTCCATCGGAGGCCTTTTCATTCCCTTATAGTCGATGATTACTTCATACTCATCCTCGCCGTACTCTTCAACGATTTTTCTGAACTCCTCGTTTTCATTCAGGTATCTGACAATCTTGTTGTCGTCTTTTATGTTGACGAGGCTCAACACGTCAATGACTCCGTTGATGCCGTAATAGTTCGAGCGTTTGTCGGTTCCGGTGTATGGCATTTCCCGCAGTCCCTTAATCAATACCTCTGCAGACTCCATCATCGGAAACAGGTCAGATCCCCACACGTTAATGGCCTTTTCAGCCCTTGCGCTTGCAAGCTTCTTGTGGTCGTATTCATTCAAATCGTCGATGGTCATGTTTAAATCCGGATGATTGATTGTAAAGAAGTGATCTTCCCTTGGATAGAGGCCTCTTACCTGTAATCTCAAATCAATAATGTCTTCAATTGGCCTGATGTCCCTTTTCCAGTCCCATGGGAATTCCGTGTGGTCGTTTTCCCATTTCAGATAAGCCTCTTCCATTACTCCGTGAATGAACTCTCCGAACCACAGCTGAATCGGCATTGAAGGCGGAAGGGTTCCCTTGTTCTGATACCGGTACTGCAGTCCGCAGGTTAGATAAGACAATAAGTCTCCCGTCAGACTGTATTCGGGAATCATGTATGATTTTGATCTTGATGATAACTTCATTTTTTCGTCTCCTTATATTAAATAAATCTCCTTAAATCCTTTTTGACGTTCGTTCCTGCTCCATCCAAGGGCAACGTTCGGAATGGACTTGTGCTGCTGATTGAATGAATAGCCGTCTATTGCCTGATTCAGGCCAACCAGTATTAATATGTTCTCTGCCCTTGAAAAGGCAACGAAATAAAGTCTTGTCAAGTCATCAAAGGATTTGTCCTTTTCGCTTCTATCGGATTCTCCAAGTTCGCTGTACTTTCGAATGCTCTCTTCCATAATCGTGTATTCAGGTTCCTTTTTGGGAAATCTCAGGTTCTGGGTTCGGATGTCGTTTTTCTTGAACTTGGATCCGACATCAACGATAACCATCGGAAACTCCAGTCCCTTTGACTGATGGATGGACATTATGTTCAGTCTGTTTGCCGGAAGGGTTTCAAGAAGCTCCTCATCGATTGAAACGTCTCCTGTAGCTATCGGAAGGAAAATGTTCCAGATAGCTTCCAAAACGGATTCCCTTTCTGTATCTGGGTCGGTAAAGACGATGTTTGCAGAATACTTGTTGAAAAAGCCGGTTTGCGTAATTGACTGTGTTATGGCTTCCAGATATACGACCCCTTCCGCATCTTCCTGCAGGAAGTCAAGCCATGTCACCAGCTTGTATGCAAGTTCCATTAAATTGGCTCTTTGCGGCCATTTGTCATATCCTCTTGGGTTTCTGCGTTGCCAGTCAATGACGAAAGTGTTGAGGTCAAATGGTTCATGGGGTTCGGGATTCAGCTTGATGTAATCCCTGGCTTCATATCTCCATCTCTGCATATTTCTTTTACCTAAAATAGGAATCTGCTTATCGGAATTCTGTATCTTGGATTCGGGATCGATGCATTCAAGCATCAGTCCGCAGAATATTGCAACTTCCTTGATTTCCTGCAGGTCACGTCCCCTGGGATTGAATACTTCAATAGGATTTCTCAGCCTTTTAAGCTGATTTCTCAGATGGCCGTTAAATGTATGGTTTCCGGACTTCATCTCTTTTGGAGAGTATGTCAATACGGCCATATCCGATGCGGAGCCTTCCTCCTCGTCCAGACTGATTTTAATGTTTTCAATTCCTCTTGCCTTGGCGCTGCTTTCCTGCTTCAATAGCTTTAAATCTTCAGGGCTTTTGCATCTTTCAAGCTTTTTGAAATACTCCTCGTCAATGACCCTTCTGATTTTCAGGGTCGTTTCGCCCTTATTGATTAAATCGTTGATGAGGCTTGCGAGATCCTTGGAAAGCATCTGAGTATTGTTTCTAAACATTCCCAGAATGGGCATATTGTACTTTTCCAAATCCGGAGCTATGATTTTAGGCTTGTCCTCAACTCTGGCGTTCTGGTATTCGCTGTCAAGCTCGACAAACTGATTGCAGTGATTTATGATGTTTTTGCTTGAGCGGTAGTTGGTTCTCAGGTTGATTTCTGTAACGTCAACGCCCAGCTTGGCTTTTACCCTGCTTTTGAAATTGGTAAACAAATCAACTGTCGCTCCCCTGAAGCGGTAAAGGGACTGATCGTCGTCCCCCACAACTGAAATGCTTCCTTCGTTTTCAATGGCGGATTTGGCCATGGTAAAGTAAATCTCTTCCTGAATAAGGTTTGTGTCCTGATATTCATCAATTAATATAATCTTCAAATCGTCCAGAAAGATGTCAAGCTTATGGCTTCTAAGGGAGTCAAGGAATTTGGACTCAAGCATTGCAAAGTCAATGATGTTTCTCTTTTTAAGCTCGTTTTCATAGTCGATGATACAGTCAAGAGCTATTTCTGCTCCGCTTCCTTCACCGACATCATTATAGAATTCATCAAAGTCAATCTGGTCAAAATACATCCTGTTTTTCATGTTCAAAAGAATCTCGCTCATCTGGGATGCTTCCTTTAATTTCTCCCTTCTGTCAAAGCTTTCAAGATATCCCTGCAGGTTCTCGTTGAGGTATCTGTTATCTCTTAAGAGTATTTTAACCATTGCAAACTTGGCAACGAACTCCTCAATGACAACTTCCTGATTTGTTCCTGGCTCCTTGTGAACACGCAGGAGCTCCTGTGCAATGCTGTCTGTCGTTCCGATTGTCAGCTGGTTAAAGTCAATTCTGTTGATTTCCATTAACAAATCAAAGTCATCTCCGGCCTTGTCAATAAGATAACTCTTGATTTCATCTCCCCAGCCAAGGATACGTGAATAGAGCTCGGCAGCAGCCTTTTTGGTAAATGTTGTTGCAAGTATTTCATGGGGGCTAATGCCATCTACAAAAATGTATTTAAGTATTTTAAGAACGATAACGGTTGTTTTACCTGATCCCGGTCCCGCCACGATAAAAAGTCCCTCATTCGCTTTTGAAAGAATAGCCTTTTTCTGGTCATGGTTGGATGAAATATCTCTTTTCAAAATATTCACGACTATATCTTCAAATTCCTCATAACTAATCATTTCAATCCCTAAAATTTTTATTATATTTTATTTATTTCTTTAATAGTTTATAAAGTAATTGAGAGAGCAATTGATAAGTAATATTGTTTGACGAATAATTTAAATATTAAATTAAATTAAAATAATATCGTTAAAACTAATTTTAATGATTATTATGTTAGATTCTCCAATTGATACATTTAAAAACGATATTAGGTTCAGGGATCACATCGCCCATATCGAAACGATTCCCGCCAAAAAGGCCAATTATAAAAGGATACCGGATTTAAATGACAGGATTGTTGAATATCTTGATTCAAAGGAAATCAAACTCTATAATCATCAGGCCGATACTTATGAAGCGGTCAAAAAAGGCGATAACGTTATCCTGACAACGACAACCGCTTCGGGAAAGACCCTGGCATTCAACCTTCCGATTATGGAATCGCTTATTGAGGATGAAAAGGCTACCGCCCTTTACATTTACCCGGCAAAGGCACTATCCAATGACCAATTAAACGTTTTAAAGGAGATGGAAAGCGACCTGGATATAAATATCAATCCGAGAACCTATGACGGTGACACTCCAAAATCCGAAAGGTATGGAATCAGGCAAAAATCCCGGGTTATCTTAACGAATCCCTATCAGCTGCATCTCATATTGTCCTGGCACCATCAGTGGGAGCGCTTTTATCGCAATTTAAAGTATATCGTAATTGATGAGGCCCATTATTACCGCGGTGTTTTTGGCTCAAACGTTGCATTTTTAATCAGAAGGCTTAAAAGGATAGCCAATTTCTACGGATCAAATCCGATATTCATTCTTTCATCCGCAACGCTTGCAAATCCTTTGGAACTTGCCAATAAATTAACTGGGGAGAATTTCACGCTGGTGGATAATGACACCTCACCGAGCGGAGAAAAGGACTTTATTTTATTCAATCCATTTAAAAACTATAGGAATTCTGCTGAATCGTCCGCTCCATCAATCCATGTGGTTACTGCAGACATTTTCCGTTATCTGATGCTTAAAAACATTCAGACATTATGCTTTACAGTTTCACGTAAAATCACGGAGCTCATTGCGATGTGGTCTAAAAAGGATGCCAAGCTGACCGAGGGAAAGCTTGACAATTCACGAATCGCCGCATACAGGGCAGGATACAGGCCTGAAGAAAGGCGTGAAATTGAAGACGGTCTGAAATCAGGCAAATATCTGGGAGTTACCTGTACGAACGCTCTGGAACTTGGAATAGATATAGGATCTCTTGATGCCGTAATAATATCCGGCTTTCCGGGAACGATGATGTCCACCTGGCAGCAGAGCGGAAGGGCTGGAAGAAGCAATCAGAAGTCTTTAGCCATTTTGATTGCATTTGAAAATCAATTGGATCAGTATTACATGAACAATCCGAAGGCATTCTTTGACAAGCCCCAGGAAAAGGCCATAATCGATTTGTCAAATCCGATTCTGCAGGAAGCCCACATTTTATGTGCCGCAAACGAGTTGCCTCTTAAAAAAGGGGAGGCATTAACGTATTTCAATATAAGTGATGATTTTCTGGATGAGCTTGTTTCAAATGATGACTTGTATCTGTCCCGTACCGGCAATTATACCTATAAGTATGACGATAATCCTGCATTTGACCATTCATTGGACCAAATATCCTCGGAGGAATTCAAGATAATGAATAACGGCAGGCTTCTTGAGACCATGGAACGCTCACAAGTATACCGCGAGGCTCATGAAGGTGCAATATTAATCAATAAGGGAGAAACCTACACCGTAGACAACGTTAATCTGAAGTCAGGCTATGTTAATGTATCCAAAAAGAACGTTGATTATCACACGATGGTATTAAACGATACAGAAGTCAATATCGTTGCCCACGAGTCCAAAAAGAAATACGGCGATTTGACGATTCACTTTGGGGAAGTAAACGTTAAAAAAGATTATTACAAGTACAAGAAAATGCAGCATTCCAAGGTTTTGGGCATGTATTCTCTGGACTTGCCTCCATTGAAGTTTAAAACGAAAGGATTATGGTTTACGATACCTAAAAGTCTCAAAAAGGACTTGAAGGACATGTATCCCGATGACGATGAAGTCTTTGAAGGAGGTCTTCACGGAGCAGAACATGCATTAATAGGTCTTTTCCCGCTTCAGGTTATCTGTGACCGCTTTGATATAGGAGGTCTGTCAACGGCATATCACAAGGACACTGAGGAAGCCACAATATTCATTTATGACGGCTATGAGGGTGGTATTGGAATCTGTGAAAAGGCTGTTGACGTATTCGTGGAGCTTTTGAAATCCACACTGGAGCTTATTAAGGGCTGCAAATGCAGAAACGGCTGTCCGTCATGTATCTACTCACCGAAATGCGGAAACGATAACAAGCCACTTCACAAGAAGGCAACAGAATACATTCTCCAGTACATGCTTGATGAAGCACTAAACGGCAAGACGGAAACTGTTGAAGAGATAATTGAAGAGGAGCCTCCCGAAGATTTGGATTTATACTCTGAAGCGCTGGAGCTCTACACTGATAGGGAGTACAGCCAGGCAAAGGACATTCTCCATGAGATTTTAAGTTCTCAGCCCAATCACATTAATGCCAATCTGCTGATGGCGCACGTATTGTCTGAACAGGGAATAGAGGATGTTGCAATATTTTATGCCCGAAAAACCCTTAAAGTCAGCCCATCCAATCAGAACGCCGCTGATTTGCTTCAGAAGCTACAGTTTGCACCGGCCAAAAAGGAATTTGTTCATGAAAGCGTTTACTATGAAGAAGAAAATGTTGCCGTTAATGAGGATGTATCCTTTGATGATGTAGATACGCTCTATGAAGAGGCTTATGACTTGTTCAATCAGGGTGATTTGGATACGGCCTGTGAACTGCTTGAAAAGCTATTGGAAATCGATGACACTCACGTGGAAGCCAACGCATTAATGGGTTTTGTTTACCGCATGGGCGGAATGTTTGATAAGGCCATGCAATATGCGCGCAAGGCCTCCAAACTGGATAAGAATAATGAGATGGTTAGGGAATTAATTAAGGAATTGTATTAATTAATCGCTTGGATATGCACTGAATCCATCTTCAAAATGTTCGCAAACCTTCTCCAGCTCGTCGGGGATCTCTATTTTTTGAGTGCAGTAATCAACGCATGTTCCGCAGTATGTGCATTCGTCTGCAGGGACTTTTTCGTCTGCTAATTTATCAAAGTAATTTCTGTAGATGTTTGATTCCGGCTGGTTTTTGCTGCGGTTGTATAGTGAGAAATACTCTGGGATAGGTATCATTTCAGGACAGGCCTTAATGCAGTATCCGCATTCGCTGCATGGAACGGCAAGTCTTGAATTTAATTTTTCAGCCATCTTTTCCAGAAAGTCGCTTTCCTCATCCGTTAACGCTTCAAAATTCTCAAAGGTATTGCAGTTATCAAGCATATCATCCATTTTGCTCATTCCGCACAAAACGATTTTAACGTTTTCTAAGGATGCGCAGAACCTTAACGCCAAGCTGGCTATTGACTTTTCTGGATTGAAGTCATTGAAATCATTTTTAATGTCATCGGGAAGGTTTACAATCACTCCACCCTTTAAAGGTTCCATTACATAAACGTCAAGGCCGAATTCGACGCACAAATCGTAGCATTTATGGGCTTCGATTGATGGATCTTCCCAGTCAAGATAGTTCAGTTCCAGCTGGACAACATCCAGGAAGTCACCGTACTTGTCTAAAACCTCTTTCAACAGTTTTGAGTTGTCATGAAAGCTGAATCCTATTTTTTTTGCTATTCCGTCTTCTTTCATCTTTTTGACGTATTCAAAGGCTTTGGCATTTTCGGCCAGTTTGTACCACGGCACGTTAATGTTATGGACAAAAAACACATCAAAATAGTCTATTCCCAGTCTATCAAGCATTTCGGCTACAAATTTGTCATTGTCCTCTTCACAGGTCAGTGCCCATGTCGGCATCTTGTCACAGATTAAGTATGATTCCCTTGGATATCTCTCGACTACGGCTTTTCTTATGGCCTCTTCGGACATTCCGTTATGATATGCGTAGGATGTGTCAAAGTAATTGAAACCCTTTTCCATGTAGATGTCGACCATCTGATTGAATAATTCCTGGTCTACGCTTGCAGGATTGTCCTTGTCGGTTAAAGGAAGCCGCATGCATCCGAATCCGAATTTCTTTTTGTATTCCATATTTTCCCTCTCCTTATGGTTAAGTAATACTTTTTTCCTTTAAATATATAAATGTTGACATTTGCAACATTTCTTTTCGAAAAAATTTATTAACACATTGCTCTAAAAAATATAATATTAATAATTTCATTTTGTTTTTAGGTGAAATAAATGCATGAATTATCGATGGCTCAAGGAATAATTAATGCAGTTCTCGAGACTGCTGAAAGTAATAACGCAACGGATGTCAATGAAGTAACTATTGAAATTGGAAGACTCGCCATGATTAACCCTGAACAGCTGGAGTTCATATTGGGTGTTCTGGTTGAAAATACTATTATTCAAGATGCTAAAATAGTAATAGAGGATATTCCTGCTGAAATTGAATGTTATGACTGTAAATTTCATGGAAATGCAGTAATTGACGAAAAAGATCATTATGCGCCTCTGGTTAAATGTCCTGAGTGCGACAGTTTATCCGTTGAAATTTTAAACGGTAAGGACATCGTTGTTAAGAATATCGTTATTGAAAAGCCGGATGATAATTAATTTAAAGGTGATTATATGCATCAAGTAGCAGACGTAGAAGTAGCAAAAAATATTATGGACGCTAACAAAAAATTAGCTTTCAGAAACAAGAAAAATCTTGAAGAAAAAGGAATCTACTGTATTGATTTTGTCGGAGCAATAGGATCAGGCAAAACAACACTTGTAGAGGAAATCATTGACAATACCGATTATAAAATTGGTGTATTGGCAGGAGATGTCATCTCCAAGTTCGACGCAGGAAGAATTGAAAAGCATAACGTTCCTGTTGTAGGCTTAAACACAGGCAAGGAATGTCACTTGGATGCTCATCTTGTAGGACACGGAATCGAGGACTTGCCATTGGACGATTTGGACATGCTCATCATTGAAAATGTCGGAAATCTCATCTGTCCTGTGGACTTTGACTTGGGTTCCCATTTGAGAATGGTTGTCGTAAGCGTTACCGAAGGTGACGATACTGTCGAAAAGCACCCATTGATATTCCAGACTTCCGATGTTGCAATCATTAATAAAGTAGATCTGGCTGATGCCGTAGGGGCTGACGCCGACAAGATGGTTGAAGATGCCAAGAAATTGAATCCATACATTAAAGTAATCAAATCAAGTCTTAAAACCGGTGAAGGATTACAAGAAATTATTGATACAATTGAAGAATTTAAAAACTAATTATCATTAAAAGTGATAAAAATGAAAATTTGGATAGATATTTCTAATGCTCCTCACGTAAGGTTCTTTAAGGACGTAATAAAGTACCTGGAGGCCGAGGGTGAGGATTTGATTGTTACCGCAAGGCAATTCGGTGATATCCATAAGCTAATGAACATGTATGATATAGACTTCATTTCCGTTGGAAAGCACGGAGTGAGTTTATATGACAAGTTGAAGGAAAGTACTTCAAGAGTTTATAATCTTGTTGATATTATAGCTGACGAAAGGGTTGATGTCGCCCTTAGCAAGCATTCTATAGAACTTCCTAGAATCTCATTCGGTTTAGGAATTCCTAGTTTGTACGTTTTAGACAACGAACATGCTCTTGCAGCTAATAAATTGACATTGCCTTTGTGTGACAGAATTATCACTCCAAGAAAAATTGACTTCTGGAAACTGATGAAATTCGGCGCTGATCCGAATACAATCATTCCATACAACGGTACTTCCGAATTGATGCATTTTAAAAGCTTTAAATATAATGATGATGTTTTCAAGGACTTGAATTTAAAGCTGGAACATCCGAAAACTATTTTAATGAGGCCGGAACCTTCCCTTGCGTCATATCTTGATGCAGATTGCAGAAAATCTGTGTTGTCTCCAATTGTGGATGACCTTAAGGAACATGCAAATATCCTTATATTGCCTAGATTCAAGGAACAGGCAGACATTTTCGAAGGCATTGACCACGTAACGATACTCGAGCCTCCGGTTGACACCTCAAGCCTTATCAAAAAATGCGATTTGGTTATCGGTGCCGGTGGAACAATGAACAGGGAAGCCGCAATCCTTCAAACTCCTGTTATCTCATGTTATCCTGGCGAAACATTGTCTGTAGATCAGTATTACATTGATTATGGATTGATGTACAGGTCAAACAATGTCAATCAGGTAATTACGAAGGCTCTGGACTTTCTGGAACATCCTCATGAGAAAATAGATTTGAAAACCGATGACCTGTTCCAAATCATTATAGATAATCTCTATGATTTGGGCAAAAACGGCAAATAGTTTTCCACATTTAAGTGTCATGAATTTCACCGTAAAGTGGAATTTCATGCCAATACTTTTTAAATGTATAATCAAATTTAAATAGTAAAACGACTAAAAATTAAACTGTCGATAAAATATTTAATTGAAACATTCCACTCGGAAAAAAATCAAATTGGATATTATTGTCTGAACCCTTGGTTTGAGGGGGATTGCCTGGAAAAATCCTTAGGGAATGCAATTCAGGAATTCGTGTCTTTAGGGGCACGGAAGTTCAAAACAACTTTTTTAAGGGCTGGTAGCTCAGATGGTAGATCGTCGCCTTGGCATGGCGGAGGCCCCGGGTTCAAATCCCGGTCAGTCCACTATAATTTTTTTATTAAAAAGTTTTTAATTGTGATTCAAATATGATGTTAATAGCTCAAAACCATTTACAGCTAATTGTAGAAGTCGGGATAATGCTTTTTGTCACGATGGTTTTTTTCCTTAATTTACTGCCGTTGTCTTTAAGCGTTGTAACCTTTTTATCTCTCTTCCTGGCTGGAGGTTTTACACTTCTTTTCGGTGCAGATATCGTATTGCTTGTTATTTCTTCAAGTCAGGCGGAATTTACGCACCCGTTCGGACCTATTGCGCTTTTAGGTGCCGTAGCTGCTTTGGCATCGCTGAAGGTGATGAAGAACTCGGGAGTCGATGTCAAGCCCCTGCGAAGATTCGTAATACTGTTCATTGCAGGTATTACTATTTTCGGCGGATTAATGCACAGATCCTTTTTGCTGTTATGGATTTTAGGTTTGTTCATGGGTTATTTAATCATATCAAAATCATTCAGAGAAAAATCTTTCTTGACATTTAAAAGAATCTTTATTTTCTTGGGACTTGCTCTTGCAGGATTTTTAGGTCTGGAAGTTATATCCAGAATTACAGGAATGACAATCTTTTCTCCAATGTTAAGGTTATCAAGAATTGAGCAATATTCATTGTCCAGTGTAAAGATGGTGCTGAATAACATACAACTGATAGGACACAGCGGAAACGCATCCTACTGGGGTGCTGAAGGAACTGCATTCGCTGAAGGTTACATTACCCTTCCGATGCAGCTGGTTTTATTCTTCGGCCTTCCTTTCCCGATGTTTTTCGGTGTACTGGTTAACCAGAAGGATACTGTTGACTACATGCTTCCAGGTATTATGGGATACGGTTTCGATTTCGGATATCTGGGTCTTGTCGGATTGGTTGTATTTGTTTTGGGAACCATTATCATTGGGTTTAAAGTATTGACAATGTATAGAGAAAAAAGAGAGAGAAACAGTAAAAAATACTTGGGAAAAGAAGTATTATTAACCGGTGCACTTGCTGCGTTCTGTTCACAGGCATTAATCGGTCTGTTTATTTTCAACAGGACAATCAATGGTACTGCACTTTTAACGTTTATCTTCCTTGGAGCTATCATTCTTGCAAATGCAGTTACATTGAAGTCAAGAACATAGGAGAGTTAATATTATGAAAGCTTTAATTTTATTGGGATGTCCTGAAACTCCATCTCAAACTCCAATGGCAGTTTATGCATTTAGTAAATTATCAAATTTAGGTTATGACGTTACTATAGCTGCTAATCCTGCAGCTTCAAAGCTTGTTAAGATTTCAGACCCTGAAGGTTATTACAATCTCAATCTGGTGGATTTGGAAAGGACTTTGGGCGAAGTCAGTCCCGGCGATTATGATTTACTTGTAGGATTTGTCCACAAGGATGCCGCAGCAGCATTTTTCGTAACATTCGACCAGATACTTGACACCAAGTCAATCGCCCTGGTATTTGAAAGGGATCTTGATTTGGTTGGTGAATTCGTTGAAATGATTGAGGAAAGCGGAAGCAAGGCCAAGATTTATGCTGTAAGAGCATTCCACAATCCTTCCCCAATTAAGATTAATTTTGATAAGGCATTAAAGGAGCTGGATTAAGATGTCATTCTGTTTAGATACATACCTTCAGCAATCTGACAATTATGAAATTCACGCCGCAAGGGCTGGATTTAAGGACTGTGCAATGATTATTCGTTTCAAGGCTGAGGAAGTCGTTTATGTCAAGCCAGGTGATCAGGTACTTGGCGTTCGGGTAATCGGAATCCCTCCAATTCCAATCGGAATTGACGAAAAGAAAGGAACAGTTTTCATTCCATACACAAAGCCATGTCACGGTACTTCAGTTGTCGAACTTCCAATTGATGAAGAGGAAATCAATAATATAAGAAAACTAAATACAAAATAAGTGATTTTATGCGTTCAACAGTCGTCGGAAGTTTTCCTGTTGAAACTAAAGAGGCTTCCAATACCAAAGATAAGTTGCTTAAGGTTCTAGGTTCATATGACCCATTTAAGGGCGCAATCCGCCAGGCGGTATACTCCCAGCTTGACGCTGGCGTCGATATAATCTCTGACGGTCAGGTCAGGGGAGACATGGTTTCAAGCTTTTCAAAATACATTCCCGGATTCAAGATTGAAGAGGGAAATTCATTTATTATATCCAAAATCAAAAAGCCAACCGGCGAAATCTCCGTAAAGGATTTGCTTTATGCAAAAAGCCTGATTAAGGAGTATTACAATGGAGACATTCCTGAAGGAAAGGGAATCAAGGGAATCATTACTGGCCCTTCCACAATAGTTCATTCTTCTAGGATTACTGCTTTTTATAAAAATAAGGATGATGCAATAATAGATTTGGCTCACAGCCTTAAAGAAGAGGTCAAAGCCATTGAAAAGAAAGTCGAT
The DNA here is from genome assembly GCF_900103415.1 of Methanobrevibacter millerae. Taxonomy (NCBI): domain Archaea; kingdom Methanobacteriati; phylum Methanobacteriota; class Methanobacteria; order Methanobacteriales; family Methanobacteriaceae; genus Methanobrevibacter; species Methanobrevibacter millerae. Next base: position 24,543 of record NZ_FMXB01000002.1, on the reverse strand, counting down.
CCCGTTTACATTCAGGTGGATGAGCCGTTTTTATCAACGGGCATGGTAAACATGAAAGTGGCTCGCGAAGCCATTGGCATTCTTCGTGATGATTTAAGCATTCCTCTGGCCATGCATGTCTGCGGAACCCTTGACGGAGCTTACAAGGACATTGCCAATTTTGACGTTGATATTTTAGACTTTGAATTTGCCGGAAACAACGTCAACCTGGACATATTGAAAAAGAATATTGATTTGTTCAAAGGCAAGAAAATAGGATTCGGATGTCTTGACTCTTCAAAAAACATTGTTGATTCACGAGAAGACACCGAAAAGCTGATAGCCGAAGGTGTTGAAATCATCGGAGAGGACAATATCCTTCTTGATCCGGACTGTGGACTTAGAAGGGCTCCGATGGATGTTGCCTTTGACAAATTGAAGTTAATGAACGATATTAAAAATCAGTACTAGAAACGTCCCACGTCGCAGGCCTGTTGATGTGGCACGTGCTTGTTTTTTTCCAGTAGCAGTTATTGCACATTTTGCATTTGCTTTCACCGTCATCTTCCATCTGCCATTCAATCAAAAAGCTTGGATCAGCCACAAAGGGCCTCTGCATTGAAACGAAATCGATTTTTGAATTGTTCAGTATGTGGTTGATTTGTGATTTGCTGTTGACCCCGCCGCCTAAAATGACTGGAATGTCAACATTGTCAATGATTTTCTCACATTCCCCAATCAGAGGATTTATCTTTTTGATTTTTCTTGAAACGAATTCCGGAGGAGTTCTGTCAATGTTTTCCTTTGAAAAGTATTGTGGAGAGCGTGGCCTTGTAATCTGAAGGCTGTCGGCACCGAACTTTTCCAATAGCTTGGCTATTTCAACTGTATCGTCCATGGTCATTCCGCCTGCCTGTATGTCAAAGGCATTCAGCCTGCAGTTAACGTGCAGCTTTGTGGTTTCTTTAATTACCTTAATCATTTCCAGAACGATTCGCAGGCGATTCAGTGTATTTCCACCATACTTGTCTTTTCTTTTGTTGAAGTATGGGCTTATAAACCTTGTCAGGAAATAATAGTTGCCCAAAGCTATCTGAACACCGTCAAAACCTGCATAATCTATCTTTTGACAGGCGATGATGAAATCGGTCTGGATTTTCCGGATATCCTCGATGGATACGTCTTCAACGCGCATGTTCTGCTCAGCATGCTTGTTGAACTGCACAAAACCCAGCTGAGCGAATATCGGAACGTCATAAAGATGCACCAGATCGGTGAGGTCCTTTGCTTCACGGACAAACTGCTTGAAATGTGTTGTATGTGAGTATTTTGAAAATATGTCTCTTGGATATAGTGATATTAATTCTGTTATTATTAAGCCAACGCCGCTGGCTGCTATGTTTTCGTAACGGTTGTAGATTTCCGGCGTGAAATTGCCCGGCTGTTCCCTTTCAGATTCCCACAGTCCCGTTCTCACGATACGGCTGTTGAGATTCAAATCTCCAAATTTACAGTTATCGAATAAGTCTTTCATGATTAATATTATTGGTGAAAAGGTATATAAAAAAGTAAGTTTCCCGAAAGTTACCATTCGGGATAAAAAAATCTAACGATATTCATGTTTGAAGTTGGCGTCATATAGCTTGGATGGTGTAAAATCACCTGGGTCCAATACATCTCCCACCACAATCATTGCAGTCTTCGTTATATTGGCATCTTTAACTTTGCCTGCAATATCCTTTAAGGTTCCTCTGATTATTTCCTGATCTGGCCAAGTTGCCTTTTTCACAACCGCCACAGGGGTGTCTTCGGTGTATCCTTCAAGAAGTTCATCGACAACCTTGTCAATCATGGATATTCCAAGGAATATGCACATTGTTGCCTGATGCTTGGAAAAGCTTCTGATGCTTTCAAGTTCCTTTTTGGGAGTTCTTCCTGCGGGGCGTGTGATGATGACGCTTTGTGAGACTTCAGGTATTGTCAGTTCGGCTTCGAGTACGCTGGCGGTACCGAAAAGGGAGCTTACGCCGGGAATGATGTCATATTCGATATCCAGCTTTTTCAATTCCCTGATTTGCTCACCTATAGCTCCGTAAATTGCTGGGTCTCCGGTATGAACGCGCGCAACGAGCTTTCCTTCATCAATTGCCTTTGCCATGATGTCAATCGTTTCTTCAAGATTTAAATAAGCGCTATTGTGGACTTCGCATTCTTCTTTTCTTGGAGCCAGCACGTCTTTGTTTACTAGAGAACCTGCGTAAATGATTACGTCTGCCTTTTCAATCACTTTCCTTCCTTTGACAGTTATTAAGTCAGGGTCTCCGGGACCTGCTCCAATAAAAATAACTTTAGATGTCATAAATATTATTTTATTCCAACTCATATTTATTTTTACCAGTTCTTTGAAAATTACTCTTTGAGTGCAATATTGCTTTTAAAAATGGGTTAACTATATTAACTGTCAAGATAATCTAAAATCATGGATAATAAAGGTTTTATTTCAGTTGAATTTTTATTTTCAGTATTTATTATATTAATTATGGCCACTGCATTACTTGTTTATTCAGGCAATGCTATCAATTCAAGTCTCAATGTGGAATCGAACCTGAATCACAGGCTGATTTTAGACAGTGTTTCAAATGCGATAAATGAGGTTGATTCACATGGTGAGTTTTATTCCAAATCCATAAAGTTACCTGATACTGGCGAATACTACGTTATAGTGCTTGAAAAAAACAGGCTAACAATAGAATATGATGGTAAAAAAGGAGAAAGTTATGTTCCTTTCATTGACCCTTATTCTACTTATAAAATGTATCCCGGCCACATATATGATATTGAAAAAACACAGGAAGGAAAGATTTTGATAACATGATAAAGGAAAATAAAGGACAGGCAAGTGCAGAGCTTTTACTGCTTGTGGGCGTTCTGGTAGTAATCATACTGCTTTCGCTTTCATTCATTGCAGGGGAAAACGAACTGACGGTGGCCATGGCAGCCGCAAGAAACGGCGTTAACGAGGGAAGCCTCTACACGGCAGGCGCAATCTATCCGTCTGATACCTACAGGGATTATTCCGAATCGGATTATATGCTCCTGATTCCATCAAGCGTTGAAATAGTCAACATCTCATATACGGATATGGGATATGATTCGAAATTTGAAAAGACCAAGATACAGTTTAAGGTTTATGCGCATGCGTCCAAGGATTTCGATAAAAAGGAACTGGACTCCATCGGGGACAGGATTAACTATAATTTGAGAAAATCACTTGCCCAGACATTCGAGACTTCAAAATCAACAAACAAATTATATAATCCTGTATTCTCGCCCCATTATGTTTTCACAACAGCAAATGTTAAGTGGATTTAAGATATAATATTAATTAATGGTGATAATATGGAAGACAGGTACGAGAAAGGAATGAGTATTTTAAGAATTACGAATGAAGATACCATTGAAGAGATTTTTAAGGAACTGGAGGATATAGCTCCTGATTTGGGCAGGTTCATTGTTGAATTTCCATATTCGGAAATTTACACGAGAAAAGAGGTTGATTTGAAAACCCGTGAACTGTGTACCGTTGCGGCCCTCACAACCCTTGGAACGATTCCCCAGCTAAAAGATCACATTAATGCTGCTCTGGCGGTTGGAAACACTCCCCGTGAAATCGTTGAGATAATAATGCAGATGACAGCCTATGCAGGATTTCCAAAGGCAATCAATGGCGTAATGGCTGCCAAGGAAGTTTTCAAAGAAAAAGGATTGCTTCCGGTGGAATAAATGTATTCTGAAGACGAAAAGGCTAAATTAATGGAAGAACTGAAGGAAATGGAAGCCCTTAAGGTCGACACCGGCGATGAGGGCGAGATTCTTCAAAGGGACCTGATTGACTTTATCGTTAACGGTAAGGGCGACAGGGATGATTTGATATTTCGAATCGAATTATTCACCTATGCCTTTAAGCTCTTTTCAAGAAAGGAAGTCAAACTTGAAAACAATCAGTTCACGGTTTATCTTAACGATTCAATTCTTGAATATGAAAAAATAGACTTGATTAAAAGGGATTTCGATAAATTCGAACTGGTTATTGAGGCAGTTGAGGATAAAGGTGAAATATTGCAGAATCTGGTATTTTCATATCATTACTAGATTTTGAAAATTCTGCGGGCGTTGGCGGTGGTAATACTGTCAACGGTTTCAACATCCTCATTTTGAATTTCAGCTATTTTTTTAACTGCATTAACGACGTTTGCAGGTTCATTTCTCTCCTCTTTGGTCATGGCAAGATAGGGACTGTCGGTTTCAGTCAGGATGTTGTCAAGAGGAATGTTTTTAATCAGTTCCTGATGCTGTGTTGAGTAGCAAAGCATCGTGGAAAAGCTCATGAAGTAATTGTCGTTTTGAATTATTCTTTTTGCGGTTTTCTTGCTTCCGCTGAAGCAGTGAAAAACCACGTATGGAATGTTTTCGTATTCAAGAACCATATTCAAGGCCTTTTTCTCGCAGTCACGAACGTGCATCAGTAATGGGATTTTATACTCGTCGGCAAGTTCAATGAATGTTTGAAAGATTTCCCTTTGCTTTTCACGAAGGGCCTTGTCCTTGACGTAAAAGTAATCCATTCCTACTTCGCCGATTGCAACTATATTGTCTCTGTTTTCGATGATGTCTTGGTGGGTGAGCTTAAGCTCTTCTTCAGTGCAGTTCTGTGATGAAACCGGATGGTAACCTAAAGAGGGATATATGAAATTTTCATATTTGGAGCATAAGTCTAAAACGCCTCTGTTGCTTTCATACCCTATTCCTGAAACTACAACAGCATCCAAAACCTCTTCGGCTCTTTTTATAATCTGGTCTCTGTCTTCATCGTACTCTTCAAAATCAATGTGGCAGTGAGTATCTATCATTTTTATACACCGAATCTACGTTCTCTTGCCTGATATGACCTGATGGCTCTTAAAAAGTCGACTTTTCTAAGTTCCGGCCATAACGTTTCACAGAAATAGAGTTCTGAGTATGATGATTGCCATAATAAAAATCCGCTTAAACGCTCTTCTCCGCTTGTCCTTATGATGAGGTTAGGATCGTCGATTCCTCCGGTGTAGAGGTTTTTGCTTACCAGTTCCTCATCAACGTCGTCAATGGTAATCTTTCCATCCTGGACTTCTTTAATTATCTTTTTGAATGAATCTATGATTTCCAGTCTTCCGTCATATCCGATAGCTAGATTCAGCACTCTCTTGTTGTATTTTTCCGTTGCCTTTTCAGCATCAAAAATCGCCTGCTTTACCTCTTCGGGAAGCAGTTCGACCCTTCCGACAACCTGAACCTTAACTTCGTTCTTGTGAATCTTTTCATGATCGACCAGTTTTTTAAAGTTTTTGATGAAAAGCTGCATCAGCCCGTCGACTTCGTGTTTTGAACGGTTGAAGTTTTCTGTTGAAAATGCGTAAGCGGTAACGATTTCTATTCCCAGTTCAATACTCCAGTCCAGTACCTTCTCCAGTGTGTCTGCTCCGTATTCATGTCCCTTAAGGACATCAATTTCTCCATGGAGCTTTGCGTATCTTCTGTTGCCGTCCATGATGATAGCAACATGTTTTGGCATTTTGTCCGGATCCAGATTCCTGGATATGTACCAATCATAGATTCTATAGATTATATTTTCTCCCATTATCATTACCCGAAATTATTAGTATATTAATATTTGTAATTTTTTATTCTTAAATATTCGCTAAATTGTATGCCAATTTTAGGCTTCTTAAATATCCCTCGGTGTTTTGGTCTCTGCTGGTGTCGATGTAAATGCTATCAATTCCGAATGTTACTGCTCCGCAGCTCGGCCAGGAATCAACCAAAACCAATGTCCTAAAGATAATGTTTCCTATAATTCCGTCAGGAGCTATTATAATGTTGCATTTATCCTTTATGGCTTGTTCAATCAGAATGTAGTGATTGACGACTTCAAAATCAGTGTTTTCCTTAATCATTTTTGCAAGCTCTTCGCTGTCGTCAATGGATTTGGATATTTCAGGACTTCTTCCGTAATCTCCCTTGCGCCCGCAGGCCATGACGCATATTTTCGGAGTCTTTGACTGTTTTTTAAAGAATTCACCGCAGTTTTTGGCAATCTTTAACTTGTCTTCAAGGGTTTTGCCTTCATCGATTCCAACTGGAGTCAATAGGAATTCCGCTCCATCTCCGTTGATGTATGTGGCTCTTGAAATGTCAGGATAGCTCTTTTTAAGCTCCTTCATGACATCCGATGCCGGAAGCGATCCCCTTATCACGGCATCAATATTGTCATTTAATATGGCTTTTACCAAATCCTGGTCATTATCCACCTGTTCAATTTTAACATTTTCATTATTTTTCTCAAAAATATTGCACGCTTTTACAATATTTTTGTTCTTGCCCATTCCTACAACAATTCTTTTCATTATGGACTTATTTATTTTATATGATTAATAAAGATTCTTTTTGTTTTTTTGAATGCATTTATAATATTTAAGTTTAAAATTTAAATTGTATAGTTGAACATATATGTACATAGTGCTTAAAAATGTGTATGTTGTATAATGATTTATAATATATTAATTATAAAATATAATTATGAATGAAAAGGATATATTAGATTCTCTAGGATACGTTATGGCCTCCACATACAGGCTGAAGGTATTGCAGTACATCGGAAAAGGGGTTAGAATACCTTCAGATATCGCAAATGAAGTGGGTGTTAGAACGAATCATATTTCAAATGTTTTGGCTGATTTAAAACGCAACAACTTGGTTATATGTCTAAATGAGGATGCCCATAAAGGAAGATTATATAAAAATACTGAACTTGCGTTGGATATTCTCAAATACCTTGAAGAAACAGATAATTAAAAAAATAAAATTATGATGATTGGTTAAAATCATCAATGGCACTGTCAACTAATTTAATAACGCTTTCACTTAAATCCGGATACTTATCACTTATTGCAACAGGGATATTATCACAGTACACTACTTCTAAGCCGGCATTAATTGCGTCCTTTGTTGCAACATCAACGGCAGCGGCTTTCAGTTCCGTTAACATCACGTCAACCTTATCCATGTATTTCGCCATATCTTCTTTTAAAAGAGGCCTGTTTGAGAGATGAGCCGTTGTTCCAATGACTTTACAGCCGTAATTCTCTTCAAGATAATCGACAAGCTTTTCTTTTACCTCTTCGGGTGCGGTGGTTGCAAAGAGAACCTTTTTGCCGGAAATGTCATCAAGTGGCTTTGGCCTGAATACCGTTGAGATTACGGTTGCGTCGGGATTGATTTCACCCACAAATTCCTCGATTTCAGCTATTTTTTCCGGACTGGTCATAGGCTCTTCACACATTGTTAATATAACCAGATTGCCCAATCCTATTCTGTATGGTCCGAAATAACTTGTAAGGTTTGATAAAGGCTGATTTGCTCCAATCAATGAAATCTTTTTGTTGGTTTTAATCGGCGGTATTGCAGCGCCGCTTCCTTCAAAGATTGCAAATTTGGCATCGACTTCATTGGCGAGGCGAGCACCTTTTTTCATATTGGTCAGGAATACTTCACCGGCCATTCCTCCGCCGCAGCGTCTGCATCCTATGGTTAAAATCCTGCTCATCAATGCGTCTTCCCAATGGTCACTGGCTGCATGAACTCCCTTTTCAGACTGTTCAAGCAAAAATTGGGCGTTGATTTCAAGCTCTTCTCCATGGACGATTTCTGGCTCTTCAGGACCTCCCCTTCCCATGGCTATTACGCAAGGCTCATAGCCGTTCTTGTCAATCAGTCTTGAGACAAAACCTGAAACGGCAGTCTTTCCAATGCGCTTGCCTGTTCCTAGAATGGTGATTGAAGGTTTTTCCATGATGTCATATTCGCTGTGAGGCTCAAAGGTGAAATCAGGACCTTTGTAGGTAATTCCCTCATTAAGGACACGGCATGCTATCTTGAACCTTTTCGGATAGTCGAGAATAGGCTCGTCGCTCAAGTCCATGACAGTATCTATGTCGTATTCACGGATCATGTCTACAATGATGTCATATGGAATGTCCTTGTCCTTTGCAAACTGAACTGGAACTCCTAAAACTTTAGAATATGACTCTTCGCTATCGTCACGTAATTTTTCTGTTCCGCCAATAAAAACAACGGCGGTAATGTCAATGTGTTCCAAATTGTTTAAAGTATCGATTGCCTCTTGCGTAACGGGCAGGTAATGTTCGCCGTCAACAAGACAGAGCATTTTAGTTAAATTAGTCATAATCTAATATCTTTAAATAAAAGTTTATATAATTTTTTGGTCATGGTTTTTGTGGTGAAAAAAGGAGAAAAGAAATTTTTTAAGCCATTTTAATTTCTTTTTCAGAGCGTGTAACCAAATCTGATAATGAATTGCGAACGTTATCAGGAATGGAGTTGTTGTCTTTGTCAGCTATTACTTCTGAAATAATCTTGCAAAGAACAAAAATTGCATGTTTATGTTCTGCTTTAGTTTTATGGATGTGGTGAGGACTTATTTTTAGTGAGATGTATTCGCTGCAATCGTGAGTAATTTTATCGTCTTCAGATAAGTATTTTAAAACATATACCAAAAATTGATGTAATTGTATCATTTCATCCTTGTACATAATAATCTAACCTTAAATTAAATAAAAATTGATTCAACATTAAAGTTGAATATACTTATAAAGTTTAGCTCTTTTTATTGAATATTAATAATATTATTTTTAATCATATTTAAAGATAAGTATTAATTCAAGTTCTTTAAATATAATGATTTTTATTTGTTCAAAATTGATTTAAATATGTAAATTGGCCTTATTTTTTTTGAAGTTATAATTGATTGTAAATTGTCTTTTAATTCGTATTAATTAAATATTAAAGTCTTTACTCTCCACGATTTTTGGCAATTTTCCAATGCTTCCTACATTTTCATCGGATATGATTAATACGCCTTCAAAAAATTCCTTAAAATTTTCACATGTTTCAAGCGCATTTGAAACTTTGCTTTCGCTGTCGGGGCCTGTAACGTCATTGGCTATTCTGGTTGCAAGACCGTCAGCCAGTGAAGGGCTTTTTGATAAAACTGTAACGCTGTCGGAGCTTCCGAAACTGATTGAATGGCCGATTTTTCCTGAAGACGTGCAAATTCCAAGCGGCCTGTTTCTTGCCTTTATTTCAAAGGCGATGTTGTTGCCTAAAATCTCGTTGTTTGAATAGATTCCGCATAATACTTTCCTATCATTAATAATGGCAATGTCTCCGCCGTTTTCCACAATGGAATATGTGGAATCCTTATTGATGAGATAATCCAGTGACATTTCGGAAATAGTTCCGGCAACGCAGGCCATAGGACCCACATCAGCCTTTTCGGATGATTCATACATCTTTAAAACAATGGGACTTAAATTATCAGAATCGTATTTTAAAGGTTCCAGAGAAAGTAAAAAGTCCCTGTTTTGGGAAATGTATCTTTTCAAATCGTTTCTGATGCTTAAAATGTATCTGCTTAAATTGTGCTCTTTTAAGTCAGTACTTAGGCGGATATGTGTCTGATCAATATTAATTTCTTCAAAATGCATATGTTATAAGTTATTTGTCTGGTTATTTTTAAATATTGCCTTTGGATTAGTTTAATTAACCTAGAGTTCTTCTACTGTTTTTAGGTCTAGTTTTGTTATTTTTGCGATTTTTTCATTTGACAAATCACCATATTTTTTGAGTTTTTTAGCTATTTCTATATTATTCTTATTGATTCCTTCGGATACTATTTTTTCTCCGTATCTTTGAAAGTAGGTGCATTCCATTTTTTTCTCCTTTTTGTGTTGGTTAATTTTGTTTTTTAGTGTGATGGTTTTTTTGATGGTATTTAGAGTTGTTCTACTGTTTTTAGGTCTAGTTTAGTTATTTCTGCTATTTCTGTATTTCCAATTTCTCTTTTTTTGAGTTTTTTAGCTATTTCTATAGCTTGTTTTTTAAGTCCTTCGGTTACTATTTTTTCTTCGTATCTTTGAAAGTAGGTGCATTCCATGTTAATCAATCCTTCCAATTCATGCATTTTTTCATCGTCTTCGCCGAAATAAATTGCTAAGATGATTTTTTGGCATTGTTTAATGTTAATTTTTTGTTCTTCAGTCAATGGTACGAAATTGGTTAATTCAAACATCTCCTCAGCCATTTCCTCATCGCTTCTTTGGTGGGAAGTGAACGGAAGAAAGACCAGGAAGAATAAGTCTTCACCAGTGATATCTCTTTGATTATACATTTTGTCTTTTAATGTATTTAAAATTTCATCCCCATCATATTCCCTTAAAAACTCACAGTCTGGAGTATAATGGATATTTTCCATTTTCAACTCCAAAACAGATTTGTCCTTGTCGCCTAAACTGATTATAAATGACCTAACATCTTTTTTAGTTATGTTGGCCAAGTCTGCGGAGTAAGCATTGTTTCTGTATAATGTTGATTTTCTGATATCTCCTGAGTGAAATTCAATATGGATTAACAAATCATCAACGGTCTGAATTAACATATCAACAAATTTGGATCTGTTGTCTATTGAAATGATTTCGGTTGATAGAAATTCCTTTACTTCACTGTCAATTTTTAGGAATTTCAGTGTTTCATTACCGAACGCCCTTGTAAATGTTTTCTGTAGCTTATCGTAAGGCTGTTGAATTTTTTTACTCATTTCAATAAACACTTCCAAATTAATTTTAACAATTATGTTATTTGTTTTTATTATTTAAATATTTTTACTTGCGTTTTATGGCAATTTAAGCCTTCTAAAGCAATATTGACCTCATCGGGTAATATTCAAAAACCCGGTAATAATACGAATAATTTAATAAGGAGGTGTATAAATTATTATTAAGAATTAATTTTTTGAGATTGTGATATTTTGAAAGCATTTGAATTTCTATTAAATAAACGTCCGGAAAAACCAAGAAGTAATGGTATTACTATGGTTTTGGATAAGGGTTTAGGACTTGAAACCGCAAGCAGCCTCATGGATATCTCAGGCGAATATGTTGATTATCTGAAATTCGGCTGGGGCACTTCAATAATTCATGATGAAGACATTATAAAAGCAAAGGTTGAAATGTATAAGGCTCACGATATTGTTCCATATACCGGAGGAACGCTTTTTGAACTGGCCTTTATGAATGGCAAGCTTGATGAATTTTTCACCCGAGCCCATAATTTGGGTTTTCCGGCCATTGAGATATCAGACGGATCAATTGAACTTGCCCGTGAAGATAAACTGGAATCCATCAGAAAAGCAAAGGATGAGGGCTTTGAAGTATTGTCTGAAGTGGGAAAGAAAAATCCCCTTCTGGATAAGGATTTGTCCCTTGACGAGAGAATCGAGTTTATGCAGGAAGAGCTTGACGCAGGTTCATCCCTGGTGATTGTAGAGGCAAGGGAAGGCGGCAAAAACATAGGCATCTTCGATTCGTCAGGAAATGCCAAGGATGATGAGGTGGACTGCATTTTAAGTAAAATAGACAATGATAAAATATTATGGGAAGCTCCTAACAAGGACCAGCAGGTTTATTTCATTTTAAAGCTTGGAAATATTGTCAATTTGGGAAACGTGTCAAGCGATGACATCACTTCTCTTGAAACCCTAAGGCAGGGCCTGAGGGGAGACACTTTAGGAAAGCTATAATATAATATATAATAAGAAGGTAATGACATTGCAAAGAAGCATTGAGGAAATCAATAAAAAAATTGAAGACGGCGAGGCCAACATCTACACCGCAGAGGAGTTTAAAAAACTCATTAAAGAGCAGAACGCTCCAAGTTTCGAGGAAGTCGATGTTGTAACCTGCGGAACGTGCGGCGTAATGAGCGGAACCGCAGCAATACTGAACTTTATTGTCAGCCCGCCTGGCGAATTCATAAGGGCGGAGAAGGTTTACTTTAATGGAGTTCCGGCCTTTGCAGGACCATGTCCGAATGAATGGCTGGGGGAAGTTGATGTAATACTGCACGGAACGACACACTCAATTGATGATGAAAATTACGGCGGAGGATTCCTTTTAAAGGAAATAATGGAAGGAAAATCCGTTGACGTGGTCGTTGAAAGCGTTGACGGCAAGACTATTGAAAACACGATAACGATTGATGACATCAACAGGGCTCAGATAGTGGGCTCACGCATGGCATTCAAAAACTATACGGCATTCACCAATCCCGGAAAAGCTCCCGTATCCTCAATATTTGCCGCAATACCTCTTGAAGGCAATTTCTCAGGTTTAACATTTTCCGGATGCGGAGACATCAATCCACTTCAAAACGACATTCCCCACAACGTCATTAATGAGGGCAAAAGGGTATTGCTTAACGGAGCCTGCGGATATATCCTGGGTGACGGCACAAGGTCAAATGCGGAAAAGCCAAACCTGATGATTTCAGCCGATTTGACTAAAATGAATCCATATTACTTCGGAGGATTTAAAACCTCACAGGGTGGTGAGATTTTCAATACCGTAGCCATTCCTATTCCGGTATTGTCCGAAAAGATTTACAATAATTTACTTATAACTGATGAGGACGTTAAGCTGCCTGTTGCTGATATTAAGGGCCGTCATTTGCCTTTGTGTGAAACAAATTATCATGAACTGTGGAAAGATTATGACCTGAGGCCAAAATACGATGAAAATAAATGCTCAAGCTGCGATGATTGTATTGTGGAAAGGGTATGCCCTACGAATGCCTTCAGCAAGGGAATTGACTTGTCCAGATGTTTCGGCTGTGGAATGTGTGCAAATTTCTGCAGGCACGATGCCTTTGACATGAATACCGGTGACGTTAATCTGGAAATCGACAAAAGAGAAGTTAATGTTCCTATAATCTGCAGGCAATCAGACAGGCTAAGGGCAAATAAGCTGGCTTTGGAACTTAAGAAAATGATTAAAAATCAGGAATTTAAATTGTGAGGTAATTTCAAATGACTTCAAAACAGAACCTTGACGATTCACCGATTGATTTTGCAGAGCAAATCATTAGAGACGTCAAGAACTCAAAAGAGGAAGGAGTATTGAAATGCGTGCAGTGCGGAATGTGCACGTCAACGTGTCCTGCAGCAAGGCATTCCGACTATAATCCCCGTGACATCATTGAAAGGGTTCTGGAAGGCGACACTTCCATTTTAGCCGACGATTTAATCTGGAACTGCTTTTACTGCTATACCTGCCACAGCGTATGCCCTGTCGGAAACAGTGTCTGTGAAGTCAACCAGATTCTAAAGCAGATTGCAATATCCAATGAAATCGGCTACGATAAGCTCTACGAATACATGGGATTTGCGGATTCATACTTCACGGCAGCCATAGGAGCCATTCCGGAGATATTTTTCGAAGACATCGGCCGTGATGTTCCAGGATGGTGGGAGTTTAGAAACAACCTTGCCGACATTCGCGAAGAGCTTGAACTGGACCCTCCGCTAATGCCTCCGAAGGATGTAATTGATGAGGTAAGCCATATTTTAACGATAACTGGATTTAAGGATAAAATTGAAAAGATAAGAGCTTCACAGGAGGCGGAAAAATGAAATCCATACCTGATAAGGATATCCTGCTTTTCAGGAGCTGTCTTGTAAGTGTTGAATATCCTGGAATTGAAGCGTCAACCAAATTCGTTTTCGATAAGCTTGGAATTGACTATGAAATATCTGAAAAGCAGACGTGTTGCACAGGTTTAGGCCATTATTCAGATGTTTTCAATCAGATTGACACATCAGCTATTGGTGCACGTAATTTTAAAATAGCCAAAGAACTTAACAGGCCAAATCTTGTAATGATGTGTGCTACATGTTATGCAATCAACAAGAAATCAGTCAAATTATTGAACACCAAGGATGATTTGAGAAATCACATTAATCAGCTGTTTGAGGATAACGGTTTAAGTCATTTGAAATATGAAAAGGATGACTTGAAACCGACCGAAAACATCTTTCATGTAGTAGATATCCTTTATGCAAAAAAGGATGAGTTTAAAAACCATATAAAGTATGATTTGAGCGGTTATACGATAGCAACCCATCATGGATGTCACTATTGCAAGGTTCACTATGAAGACACCATTGCAGGCTTTAGAGATCCAAATATTTTAGATGAGCTAATAGAGGCATGCGGATGCAAGACTATCGGATGGTATGACCACAAAAGGGCTACCTGCGGAACGGGCTTTAGGCAGAGATATTCCAACCCTGATTTGTCATTTACGGCCACTGCAGACAAGATGAACGCCCTGGGCGATGAGGACGTTGAGATTCTGGTTCATCTATGTCCTAACTGCCATATCCAGTTTGACCGCTATCAGCATTTAATCGGCGAGAGGGAAGGCAGAAAATTCAGGGCAATACATTTGAATATTGCACAGTTCATTGCAATTGCGATGGGCGGTGATTTTGATAAGGTAATCGGTGCCAAGGCCCATACCGTACCGATTGATTCAGTAATAAAGGAATTGAAGGAGGTTAGCGAATGAGAAATGATTTGAAAGTTGGCGTGTTTTTATGTGAATGTGGAGGAAATATTTCAGATACAATCGATTTGGATGAAGTCAGAGCCTCCCTTGATGTTGAATTTGTTGGGCAGTTCGAGAACTTATGTTCCCTCAATGGCCGTAAGATTATCCGTGATGCAATATTCGATTACGACCTTGACCGTGTTGTTGTAGCGGCATGTTCACCGATAAGCCATGAAAAGACATTTCAGGATTACGTAAAGCCTCTAAATCCTTACCTGATGGACATGGCCAATGTACGTGAACAGTGCTCATGGGTTCATTCCGATTCAAAAAAGGCAACCCACAAGGCAATAACGTTAATTAACGCCTCAATCGAAAAGGTTAAGCAGTCAGATGCGGTCGATCCGATCTATTGCCAGACTCCCGATGACGTGGCAGTTATCGGCGGCGGAATTGCCGGTATGAACGCTGCTTTATCATTGGCAAAGCAGGGAACCAAAGTCACTCTGATTGAACAGTCACCGTCAATCGGAGGACACATGGCCAAAATCGGTAAGGTTTTCTCCCCTGTAAAGATTGCTGAAGAGTGCGGAATGTGTCTTTTGAATCCTATCCTTAATGAACTTGTCTGGAATGACAACATTGAGGTTTTAACCAATGCAAAGGTAATTGAAGCCGAAAGGCGTGCCGGAACATACAATTTAATCGTTGAAAAGTCACCGAGGTATGTCGATACCGAAAGATGTATCGCATGCGGAAAATGCGCACAGGCATGTGAAGTTGAAGTTCCCGATGACTGGAATGATGGATTATCCATGAGAAAGGCAATATACAGACCATTCGGTCAGTCATATCCTGAATCTTATGTAATTGATATGGATAACTGTACAAAATGCAGCAATTGCGTAAAGGTCTGCAATATGCGTGCCATAAAGCTTCGGGGCAGAAGCGAAAAGATACCTCTCCAGGTAGGTTCAATCATTGTTGCAACCGGCCATAAGCTATTTGACATGGATAAAAGACCAGAATACGGATATACCCGCTATGATGATGTTATAACACAGTCAGAATTGGGTCGTATCACAGGAGTTAACGGTCCGACAAAAGGCAAACTCCTCAAATCCAACGGCGAAGTTCCGAAAAGGGTCGTGATGATACAGTGCGTAGGTTCAAGGGATGAAAAGCCTGACGGACACAGGTACTGCTCTAAAATATGCTGTACAGTCGCCCTTAAAAATGCAAATATCATCAAGCATAAGAATCCTGATACCGATGTCGTAATATGTTATACCGATGTTAGGACTCCCGGAATGTTTGAAAAGTACTATAAGCATACTCAGGAAAACGAAGTTAGATTTATCCGTGGAAGACCTGGTGAGGTCGTTAAGAAAGGGGACAGCTTCATAGTCAGAACTGAAGATACCCTTAAAGGTGATTTCATTGAAATCGAAGCCGATATGGTGGTATTGTCAACTGCCATGGAGCCTTCAGACGGTACCCGTGAAATCGCCGAAATCCTGAATATAGGAACAACCGAAGACGGATTCATTAAGGAATCACATCCCAAAATCAAGCCGGTCACAACAGACGTTCAGGGAATCTTTGTCTGCGGAACCGCACAGGATCCAAAGGACATTACCGAATCCATAATGCAGGCAACAGCCTCAGCATCAAAGGTTTGTGAATATAACTACGGTGGTGTTGAAATCGAGCCATTCATTGCAGAAATCGACAAGGAAAAATGTATACTTTGTGGAGACTGCATTGAGAGATGCAAGTACAAATCCATGAGCATTCAGGATGATGAGGTCTACATTGACCCGATGGCCTGTACAGGATGCGGAAAATGTCTGGTCGGATGCATGCAGAAAGCAATTCATGTCAACGGTAACATCGATGAAAAGATTATGGCCACAATCAATGGCGTTTTAGCCAAAAAACAGCCTGATGAGCGCATGATTTTGGTCTTTTTAGATAATATTGGCTACACTGCGGCAGACAATATTGGAGTAAACAGATTATCCTACCCTGAATCAATTCATATCATAAAGGTAATTTCGGTTAATCGAGTAAGGCCGAACCACATTAAGTATGCCTTGGAAAACGGTGCTGACGGCGTATTCATTGGTGAATTTCCTGGTGATTTGATGTACGATGAGGTTGAACGTAAAGTCGAGAGGGTTAAGGAAACTTTAAGTGAATTAAATGAGGATCCTGAAAGAATAATGTTTTCAAAAGTTTATATTCCATATTTCACTGGACTTGCACGTAAATTAACGGATTTCGACAAAAAAATCGAAGAATTAAATCTTTGATTTTTATTCATTTTTTTTTCATTTTTTTTTACATTTAAGATTATTTGTTCAATTCAGCTTTTTTTTCCAATATCTATATATATACTTAAAACATATATTAAAGACATTAGCAATTGTAATATTTTATTATAATCTGTTATAATAAGTTATATATTGGGGGTTTATTTATTAAATTCAAAAAATTGATATTGATTTGTTTAGTAATTTGTGTCATGATGTCTATATCTAGTGCATCGGCTACACATAATGATGAACAATTGACTGAAAATTTAACAGCCAATATTGATGCCGGCAACATTGATATTTCTGCTGATGACATTAAAATTGACGAAATATTATCATTGTCTCAAGAGGATGATGATATCTTAACTGCATCCGGAACGTTCACTAATTTATATGATGATATACGTACTGCTTCCGGTCCGGTTATTTATTTGTATAAAGATTATGAATATACTAGTTCTTATATAAGTGGTGTACCCATTACCAAGTCAAATGTTATAATTGACGGTCAGGGATATACGATTGACGGAAAGAATTCCGCCAGAATATTCCAGATTGCATCAACGTATCAAAACATAACATTTAGAAACATTAATTTTGTAAATGGTTATTCTACGGGTAGTGGAGGAGCCATTAATGCACAAACTACAATTAATATAATAAACTGTACATTTGACTCAAATTCCGTTTCTTCTACTTCAACTGGTGGGGGAGCGGTTTATATAAAATCTAGAGAGGATAGTCTGGTAACTATCGCTGATTCTATTTTTAGAAATAACACTGCTAATGTATTTGGTGGTGCTATTCAAATAGCTTCGCCTACTAATTATCAACATGGATATGATGTTAACATTGAAAATTGTACTTTTGCGGATAATTCAGTATCCACTGATGTAAATGAGAGGGGTGGTGGAGCTATAATAATTAATAAATATGTTAGAGTAAATATTACCTCTTCAAAATTTGTAAATAACTCCGCTCCTACTTCTGAAGGTGGATCCATTAGATATTCCGGACCATTGACAATCAGAGATTCTGAATTCTATTCAAATCATGCGATTCATGGAGGAGCCTTATGTTTTGGTCAAGGCGAGCTTTTAAAAATTTATAATTCTGTATTTGAAAATAATTATGCGACAAGCGAAGGTGGAGCAATTAAATCTCGTGACTATGAAATGGAAAATGTAAATTTCACAAATAACACTGCCGGTACATTTGGTGGTGCGATTTTGTCCAGATCAGGTGTTTCATCTCTTACGAATGCAAACTTTGACAGCAACACCGCAGTGGATGGGGGTGCTGTTTACCTTCATCGTGATTTAAGTAGATTGACAGTTTCAAATTCCCTTTTCACTAACAACAATGCTACCAACAATGGTGGTGCAGTCTATTCAAACACACCAAACTGGGTATCCATGACGGGACCTACATTTGAAACTAACAGGGCTAATAAAGGAGGAGCTGTCTACTTTGCAAATGGTAAATTTACTTTATCTATTTCCAATTTTAAAAACAATAATGCTACTGTTGAAGGTGGGGCAATATATGTCGCATCCAACGGTCAAGTTTATAATTCCGTATTCACAGATAACGAGGCTGTATTGGGTGGAGCTATATATTGGAATGGTGCCGAAGGTAAAATCCAAGGATCAACTTTCAATTCAAATGACGGTATAACGGGCAGATCCATTTACTGGAGAGGAAACTCAGGAATCATTGAAAACAGCATTTTCTATGACACAGTCGCTCATTTGGGTTCCGTTTACTGGTATGGTAATGACGGATTAATCGAATCTTCCACATTCTCAGGAACCAAGGGGGTTTATATTGACGAACATGCTTCCCTAACTTTAAAGTCCAATAATCAGTTTGGTCCGAAAAACGGCGATTATGTTGTTTATAACAATGGTACTGCCAGCTTCAATTCAAACAATTTCGATAGTTTAATCCTCAACAACGGAACTATCACATCTCAAACTTATGTAAATTCTTTAAACAATAAAACGATATTAATCAATACAAGCAGCATGATAATCCATACTGCCGTTTTGGATGATAACGGAAACTACATTAAAGTGAATAATAGTGTAATTAACGTATATGATTCCGCTAATTTGACTACAACATTCAACAATACCCATTATGTGTCCTATATCAGCAATATTGCTCTTGGAGAGCATGTTGTCACTTCTTTAGGATATGAAAACTGTGGTTTGGCAAATTGCCATGTTGGAACCGGTGGAATTATTTATTTATTATTAAATCTGACAATCAACCAAACAAACTATGGTGAAAAGGTAGTATTTACAACAACTGTTGTCAACACTACATACAATGGTACAATTGATTTGGCTGTAAACGATATTCATTATAATGTAACTCTTATTAATGGTACTGCTGTATTAACATTATATAATATGGCTCCAAATACATATAATGTAGTTGCATCATATCATGAGTATAATCAAACTGTTTCTGCAAATATGGAAATTGAGGTACAACTTCGTAATTCAACTATAATTGTTAATGCATCTGATATATACTATGGTGATATAGCTACTATTACCGTTAATACTACTAATGGTACTACTGGTAATGTATTCCTATTTGTAAATAATGATATGTATATTGTTAAGTTAGTAAATAGTACTGGTTTAGTTAATCTATCTGGCTTAGCTGGTAATAACTATACTGTATATGGATATTATTCTGGTAATGCATACTTTAGTGACAGCTATAATTCTACTAAATTTACTGTATATAAATATCAGCCTGAAATAAATATCACTACTACTGATGTTAAAGCAGGTGAAATAGCTACTGTTAAAATAGACTTAAGTAAGGATATTACTGGTAAAGTACTTGTTGGTGTTGATGATAAGGTATATACTTTTTACAATAAATCTTCCATTGTCATATATTTAAGTAATTGTACTGCAGGTAATACTAGTGTAAGGGTACATTATTTAGGTGATGATAAGTATTATGAAGCTAATAAGACATCTTCATTTTTAGTAAGTAAGAAGAACATGACCATTATTATTCAAACTGCACCAATTACTGTAGGTGCCAATGAAACCATAAGTGTTATCCTTCCACGTGATGCACAAGGTATTGTTTTACTTGATGTTAATGGAACAAGATATTACGGCTATGCCAATAACACTGTAGCTACATTCACTATAAGTGATCTTCCAAGAGGTCTCTATAACGTAATTGCTACATATGCAGAAGATGATATATATAACACAGCTACAAATACATCATCTTTCATGGTAAATTATGTTGCCGAATATTCATTCAATGTAACTGCAACAAGTGATGAAGACTTAAATGTATATGTCAACATCTCACTTCCGAAAGATATTGATGGAGATGTTTATGTTGAAATAGATGGCAAGAACTACACTGCACATATGAGTAAAGGTAAAGATACTGTCATCATTCCAAATCTTTTAAGTGGTAAATATGACGGTATAGTATATCTGGTAAATGATAGTAAATATATGAATGGTAACAGAACATTCACTGTCAACCTTGAAAGGGTATCTCCGAATATGATTGCTGAGTATAATCATACGATATATGTTGATGACGATGCAATAATAACAGTAAAGATTGATGATGAAGCAACAGGTAACATTACCTTAAGAATAAACAATACCAATTACACTGCAGAAATTGATAGGGGACTGGCTACTTTCAACATCACAGGTTTGGAATGGAATACCTATCGGTTCAATGTAACTTATGAAGGAAACAGAAAATTCCTCCCTGCTAAAAAGGAATATACCTTGGAAGTCAGTAGAATCCACAATTATTACTCAAATTTAGTCGCTAAAGACATATATGTCGGTGATAATGCGACGATTATAATCACTTTCGAAGATGATACAACAGGAAACGTAACATTGCTGATTAATGGTTCAAAATATAACATAACCCTTAAGAATGGAACCGGTTCCATAAACATTTCAGGATTGCCTGTTGGAAAATATTCGATTAACGCAACATACGGTGGAGATAGGAAATACGAGCCATACAACAGGTTATTTGAAGATTTCTATGTAAGAAAAATCATCAACTATGATTTCATACCTAACGGAGTCGCAAATGCTACTCATGCAAACATTACAGTAACTTTCCCTGCTGATGCAGACGGTCATGTTAACATTACTATAAATGGCCAAACATATATAGGTGTTCCTGTTAAAAATGGGCATGCTAATTGTACTGTTGGCGGTTTGTCTCCAAATACTAAGTATCCGGTTAAAATAGACTACAGCGGAAACTATAAATATGAACCGGGATCAAAGAATATCACCTTAAACAGTAATAAAACTTCTGATTATGTCTTTATTGTTAAAGGGGACGATATTCACGTCGGTGACATTGCTTATGTGGAAGTATATTTACCTAACGCTACCGATGGTGATCAGGTAACCATTAAAGTTGGAAACAGAACTCTTGAATATGCAAGCGTAGTTAACGGAACCGTATATCACCCAGTTATCGGCTTGGCTGAAGGTGAATACTTCTGTACTATTACCTATTTAGGAAATGACAAGTATGAAGAATCCGCGAAATCCGGAAACCTTTATGTATCCAAAATATCATCCTACAAGTTTGACGTTGAAGCAAACGAACCTAAAGTAGATGAGAACTTAACTATTAATATTCAATTGCCTACCGATGCGACAGGTAACGTAACCGTAACTGTAAGCATTAACAACACAAACTACACAGCAAATGTCACAAACGGCTCCGCTCGCGTTATCATTCCGGGCTTGCCTCATGGAGTATACAATACGACCGTATTCTTCTCAGGTGATGACAAGTATCATAACGGAACCAAAGTAATTGAAGTAATCGTTAAAAAGGTTTCTGAATATCCGTTCACGGTAACTCCAACTGACATTTTCGTCGGTCAAAACGAAACAATCAGAATCACCTTGCCAACAGACGTTTCAGGCAACGTAACAATAACGATTGACAATACCCCATACGTTAATCAGGTCGTTACAGTTGTAAACGGAACGGGCTGGTTTAATGTAACTGGTCTTGCTGAAGGTCAATATCAGTTATCAGTATCATTAACTGATGACAGGAAATATGAAGACGATACTGTTTACGGAAACTTCAAGGTATCCCCTGTAAATGATTATCTCTTTAACGTAACCGTAACTGATCCGAATTACGTAAGGGACAACATTACATTCACCGTCAAATTGCCTACTAATGCAACCGGAAACGTAACAGTTACAATCTTCTAGAAGGAATTCAAGGGAGAAGTGAATAATGGTGTGGCCGTTATCAACATAACCGCTCCATATTACGGTACATTTCCATATTTAGTAAGCTTTGAAGAAAAAGGAAAATATGCTTTAAAAACTCAAACGGGTTCCGTTGTAATTTCCAAACTGGACGTTGTTTTGGATCCTGAATACAAAAACCCTGTTGAAGTGGGAGAAAACGTAACGTTTAAAGTTCAGTTGCCTAAAGATGCAACAGGAACTATTACATTTGTTTCACGTGGTGTTTCTACAACCAAAAATCTGGTAAACGGTTCAGCTAATTTAACGATTATTGGATATCCTGTAGCACAGCAATACTCCCCGTCAATTTCATACAGCGGAGACGACAGATATAACCCTGCCAGTTTAGCCTTAAACATTACTGTAGTTAAGGTAAAAGACTACATTTTAGACTTCAACGTATCCGACATTAACGTCGGCCAAATTGAAATTGTCAACATTACCCTTCCTGAGGATGCAACCGATGACGTGCTGATTTTCGGAAACTTCTCTCAAAGAACATACTCGCAAGCGATAAACAAAGGTTTTGTATCATTCAATATCGCCGATTTGGCTGCCGGAACATACAACATTACAGTATTGTATCAAGGTTACAATAAATATGAAAGCAAAAACCTGACTAAAACATTTAAGGTAAGTAAAGTCAATTCCACAATAGCCATTGAATTTGTAAACAACACTATTGTTGTAAGTGTTCCTAAGGATGCGACTGGAAATGTATTAATCAACATAAAGACTACAATCAGTAAAAACGTAACGATTGATAACGGCAAAGCCACTTTGGATGTCAGTAATGTTTATCCGGGTCCATATGTAGTTTATGTCAATTACTACGGCGACGGAAAATACTTTGCAAACACTACGAGCAAATCAATTGTTATTCCTCCAACAAATGACTATTTATTAAACGTAACTGTTGAAGACATCATTATTGGCGAAAACGCAACAGTCATTGTCAGACTTCCGAAAGACGCAATAGGATTTGTGAATATTACAATCGATAAGGGCAATCCTCAAAAGGCTGAAGTTAAAAACGGAATCGCAACATTGAATGTCCCTGATTTAAAGGTTGGAGACCATGATGTTTCAATCAATTTCACTGATGCAAAATATCGGTTTAAATCAAATTCAACTGTATTTACCGTATTTAAAATCAAAACAGTTTTATCTCCTTCAGTCAGCATAGAAAACCGATCAGTTAATATTACCGTATACATAACTGACGGCGCAACCGGAAATATCACAATTTATGTTGATAATGTTCCTCATTCCTGTGAAATCATAGGAAATAAAGCTGTTTTACCTATTGAGCTAATGCCTGGAGACCACAGTAGTCGTGTAAATTATGCAGGTGATGAAAACCATACTGATGCAATCACTTCCGCATTTATCATTGGCATTGATAAAATTAGCGATTATGAACTGTCAATCGATTTGGAAAATTTGATTACTGTAATTGAAAACAATACCATTACAGTTACTTTCCCTGAATATGCAAAAGGTGAAGTGACCATTTATGTCAATGGAGAAGAATTTGATGTCACGATTAATACAAATACTCATAAGGCAGTTTTAATACTTCCATGGATGAAAGAAGGTAATTACACAGTTTACGTTCCATATTCTGATAGTATATATGACTTTAAGGAAGCAACCAACAATTTTACTGTAATTAAATTAAATACTACTGTTGATGTTGATGTTGATGACATAACAAAAGACATGTCTGAAATCATCAATATTACCTTAAATGAAAATGTAACCGGTGAAATGTTAATTAACGTAAGCGGAACTGTATACTACAAATATCTCGAAGGAGGAATCACCAATTTAACATTAAGCAACCTTGAAGAAGGTGTCTATAATGTCACTGTAATGTATCTCGGTGATGATTTCTTCAATGAAAACTTCGCAGTGGTCAATTTCACGGTTTACAAATTAACTACAGATATAATAATCAACGCTTCAGACATTATTGTAGGTCATAATTTAGACATGACTATAACATTGTCAAGCAATATTACGGATTTAATCATTGTGGATGTGGGCGGAACTAACTACACCACTTTTGCATATAAAGGAATAGCTAATTTAACCGTAAGCGGATTGGCTGCAGGCGATTATAACATTACAGCATACTATGCAGGTGACAATAATTATTATCCTGCCACCAATGTCACTAATGTCACTGTATTCAGTAAAAAATCATCTAACATTACAGTTAGTGTTGCCGACATTACAGTTGGTGACAACATCACCGTTAATGTGAACACTTCCGAGCCTATTAATGGTCCTGTTTATGTAACTATTGCTGGTGTCGCCTATACTGAAACGTTAGTTGACGGTAAGGTTAGTTTCAATGTTTCAGACCTTATTGCCCGTGATTATCATGTTTCTGCATTCTTCATGGGTGATGATGTCTATGATTTATG